>JAGDMJ010000076.1 GCA_017860555.1 Bacteroidota bacterium | reverse complement strand
CCTCCCACCTTATAGTTGAATTCGATTGCTTCCCCGCGTGGGAAGAGGAAGGCAAGAATTACCGTTAACGTCAGCCCTATAACAAACTTCGTGATGACGTTCCGCGAGAAATAGACCTTCCGCACCAGTGAAAGAAGCTGTATTCCTTTTTTTTCGTCGGCCATATTATGTAAACCAATATCGAGATATTTCCTTTGAGAAGCAATGAAAAAGCCCCGCGCATCGCACGGGGCTTATCCAAAGCGTTCAGTCTGACGAAAAGTTCAGTTGTCTTTCGCCCCCTGGTTGATCCACTCCTGAAGCATCTCAATCTCTTCCGTTGTCAACTTGTCCGGATTCCCGGCGTTCTTCTTTCGTATCAACGGCATCCGGTCTCCGAACGGTGGCTCCTCTCCGAGCTTCTCAATGAGAAGGCTCTCCGACGCCTTTCCCTGAACTACCGGCGGCCCATGCTTTCCACCGGCCATCAGATTGTCGTATGAGTCCAGCGAGAGCTCGCTCGGATTGAAGTTTTCTTCCGCATGGCAAGGGAGGCAATGCTTTTTCAGGAGCGGAGTAATGTCGTCCTTGAATGAGACTGTAACTCCTCCCCCTTCTCCCTTCTTTTCCTGCCGCTCCTGCCCCGAAGCCATCAGGGTCACCGTCAACACGATTGCCAGCGCGGCAGATATCCAGAACTGTCTCATAGAATCATCCCTTCATGAATTGCATTAGAAATAGAAATGAAGCAACAGGTGAAACTCCGACCAGGAATCGTCTCCCTCCCCGGCCACCACATTCTCCGTGTTCAACCAGCGATACACAGGACGCACTTCGACTCCTGAAATGGGGAAGAATTCCAAACCGGCACTGTAGCGTGCGATCGACCCGCTCTTGACATCCCTGTCAGGATCATAGAAATCATATGACACCTTGACGTCCACTCCCGTTACCACCGGATAGTCGGCCTCGAGATACGCGATCACTCCCTCTGTGGTGGTCCCTTCCGACTTTGTTTTCATCAGGTCCACTTCACCGAAGAGGACCAGATCATAGATGCTGAAGGAACCGAATCCGCCCATCAGCGTGTTCTCCGCGGCAACGCCCGGAGCCGCGAGGTCGACCCCCACGTCGGAAGCGATCCTCGCGATAGCGTTGGATGACAGGGATCCGTTGCCGAAATAGTTCGCACCAAGGCCCAGGTTGATGCCCTCTCCCAGATTGAACATACCATCAACCCGTCCGAGAAACGCCTTGAGGCTGCTTCCAGAGCCTCCGAACGCATCCACCGAATTGTAGATCCCCCCGCCTATGTTCAGCGGACCGGGCGAGATCGCTGCTTCGGCACCTGTCAGTTCCGGCCTGCCAAGCTCCGCGCTGAATCCGCTGTAGGTCCGGATGAATGTCGTGTGATCATCCAATCTGGTCCCGTAGTTGGGCAGGAACTTGCCCACCTTGAAATAGCCGTTCGCGGGGAGGATGCTGAGCAAGCCGAAGACTTCGAACCCTGAATAGAGCCCTTTGTTCAGGAAGATCGACACCTTTTTGGCAAGCCGCAGATTCAGATAGAGGTCTCCCTCCATTTGCCAGAACGAGTTGTTGGAACCGCGGGAATAGAACAACGTGCGGACGTCGGCGCCGATGCCGAGCACGTTCCCGATGAGATTGGTGAAATCCTCCATTTCAAAGTCCTGGGACCAGGTCGGAACAGGGAGTTCCTCTCTGCCATAGCGGACCCCGAATGCCTGGCGCATCTCGCCCCCCGACGGGTTGACATGACACGACTGGCACTTCGCGCCTGTCCGGGCGGAGAACCGGGGAAGCGCAGACGTCATACTGGACAAGATCGCCAGCAGAGCGGCTGCGATGAGGACTCTGTAGGATATCGTCATGAAAGCCTCCTTTGCAGTGCTTCCGTGCACATCTGTGCCCCCGTTTGCCCTTCTCTGCTCCCCCCTGTCCGTTCCCTGATCCCCGCCAGGGCCTTCCTTAGGCCGCTTCCAGGATGCGGGTGATGTACCCCTCTCTCTCCGCGAACCCTTTCAGCCTTTCGGCCAGCATTTTCCTCCCCCGATGAATTCGGGAACGGATCGTCCCGAGCGGGGCGCGGATGAACTCCGCGATCTCTTCATAGCTGTATCCTTCGATGTCGCTGAGGATCAGCACGGTCTGGTAATCGAGGGGAATCTGTTCCAGTGCCTGAGCCACTTCATCACTTAGTAACCCGGAGAGAGCGCCGGGAGTTTCCACATCGGCAAGCACAGGGTGCAATTCTCTGAGCGATGCGTGGTCCGGGCCGTCGGAAGAGAGTGCTTCATCCATGTCCACGGCCACAGGCTCATAGCGGCGGCGCCGGCAGTCGTTGATGAAGCAATGCTTGCAGATCTGGAACAGCCATGCCCGGCAATTCGTCCCTTGCTTGTATGAGTCGAAATGCCTGAACGCCTTTATCATCGTATCCTGCACAAGATCGTCGGACCGTTGCTGGTTCTTGCAGAGCGACTGAGCAAACTCCCGGAGGGCCTTGAGTTGCGGCAACGCTTCGCGCACGAACGGCGTTTCTTCTTGCCTCATGATGAACATCCTCCTCATTTTTTCCCTGGACGGTTGTTTCCATTTCAACCATCGTGCCAGAGGAAAGAGGAGCATGAAGCAAGCTTTTTCCGCGGTTCCCGCGGCAGGTGAGGCATGCATGCCGCATGAGCCGGGGTATGAGCGGGGGAGAGTGTGGCGCCGGAGCCACAATGGCGCGGTTCTCACGCCGTTCACTGCCTCATTCACAGGCTTGTACGGGCGCTTCAATCTCGAAATGTCGCAGGATCGATCGCATAGTCCGCCATTTTTCTGTAGATCGTCTTGCGATCCACATCCATCAGCCGTGCGATCTGGTTGATATTTCCCTTATACTGTTTCAGCATCCGCCGGAGGTAACGCTCTTCGGCGTGACGCGTGATGGCGGAAAGATACTCCTTGTACGGTGTCTGGGGACCGGGACCGGTCGCCTCGTCCTGCAGAGATATTTCATCGGCAGGTTCGGTTCCCGGGAGTTCGATCGACGTGATTGTGTCTCCTGTAGCCTTAATGATCGCCCTCTTGATCAGGTTCTCCAGCTCACGGATATTCCCTCTCCATGAGTAGCCCATCATGTCGCTGATGACGCCGGGGGCGATAGCCGTGACGCGCGAGCCGGAAAGCGACGAGTAGCGTTGCAGAAAACTCTCGGCTAGGAGCGGAATGTCCTCCATCCGGTCCCGCAACGGAGGGAGCTTGATAGGAAACACGTTCAGGCGGTAGTACAGGTCGCCCCGGAAATCTCCCTGGCGCACCATCAGTTCGAGGTCGCGGTTCGTGGCCGCGACGATCCTCGTCTCCACATTGACCAGTCCCGATCCGCCGACACGCTCGATCGATTTCTCCTGGAGGACACGCAACAGCTTGGTTTGCACAGCCGGGGCAACATCGCCGATCTCGTCCAGAAAGAGCGTACCCGTGTGCGCTTCCTCGAATTTGCCGACGCGCTGGCGCGCAGCCCCGGTGAAGGCCCCTTTTTCGTACCCGAACAGCTCGGACTCCAGGAGGCTTTCCGGAATCGCCGAACAGCTCACCGCTACAAAAGGACGGCCTTTCCGGACGCTGTTGAAGTGCAGCGCGCGCGCAGCCAGCTCTTTGCCCGTCCCGCTTTCTCCCTGAAGAAGAACGGTCACATCGGTGTCTGCCACCCGCTGGATCTGCCGTATAACTTCCTTCATCGCATCGCTCTGGCTGATCATGGTGCCGAAGCTGTACGTCGTCTGCAGCTCCTCCCTAAGCATTCGGAGCTCGCGTTCCTTCTCTCTCAGGTCAAGCGCCTTGCGGATCTTGATCAGCAGCTCCTCGTTGTTGGAGGGCTTCGTCAGGTAGTCCACGGCGCCGAGCCGCATGGCCTCCACCGCCGTCGCGATCGAGGCAAAGCCCGTCACCACGATGACCGGCATGTCCGGCCTTCGGCGTTTCAACTCTTTGAGCAGCTCGATCCCGCTCATTTTTCCCATGACCATATCCGACAGGACCAGGTCGTACGATTCGCCCTCCAACCCGGCCAGCGCGGCCTCCCCGTTGGGGGCGCACGACACGCGGTAATGCTCGTCCTCGAGGAGCGTTCTCGTGGCCACGCGGAACGCTTTGTCATCATCGACTACAAGAATGTGTCCCTGCTCAGTCATGCTCATCGTTCACGGCGGGGAGTGTAATGGTGAACACCGTTCCTTCTCCTTCTTTGCTTGCCACGGTGATGGACCCCTGGTGCTGCTGAATGATGCCGTAGCTGACGGATAGTCCGAGCCCCACGCCGCTGACCTCCTGTTTGGTGGTAAAGAAGGCATCGAAGATCCGGTTCATCCGGTCGGCAGGAATGCCCACGCCGGAGTCCGTGATGTCGATCCGAACGGAGCCGTCCACAGCCGAAGCCTTCAGCGTGATGCGCCCCCCACCCGGGCCCGGAGGCGAGGAGCGGTCCTTTGCCAGGATGGAATCGCGCGCATTGATCACCATGTTGATCAACACCTGCTTCAGTTTGTCATGCGAGCCGCGGACCGGTGGAAGGTCCTCGGGGGCCTCATGCAGAATGATGATCTTCGATTCCCGGAGCGAGTCGCCGTACGCCTTCGTCACCTCGGCCAGAAGATCGCGCACGTTGACGATGTCTTTTTCCACCTCATGCACCGAGCCCCGGGTGGAGTCGAGCATTTGCCTGGTAAGCTTTGCGAGACGCACAACCTCTTCGAGGGCCACGGTGATCAACTCCTGGGCTTTGTCGTTTCCTTCCAGGCGGCGGACGGAAGACTGGAGCAGGCTCTGGATATTGTGGATGGGGTTGTTCACCTCATGTGAGAGCTGAGCCATCAGGCGCCCGGTGACGGCAAGGCGTTCGCTCCGCACCAGGTCTTCCTGCGCCTGCCGGAGCTGCCGGAGGGTTTCTTCCATCTCCAGGTTTTGCCTGGAAAGCGTTCTGTTCGCCAGGTCGAGTTGATCGATCTTCTCGCTCAGCGACTTCCGCATCTCATCGAACCTGGCGGCAAGGACGGCCAACTCATCGCGGGGGACCAGCGCTTCGGGGCCCTGCGGCACGTCGGGGACCCTGTAGTGAAGATTGCCCCTGCTGATCTCGCGGGTCGCCTGGACCAGCCGATAGACCGGGCGGGAGACCAGGCGGCGGAACATCAGCGTGGCGACTCCCAGCATCAATCCCGCAAAAATGAAAAAGATCACGGCGGAGCGCTTCCAATTCCCATCCGCGGCGTGTGAGACATGGGCGAACGAGATGCGGATATCGGTCGCACCCAGCGTATAACCGACCGGCACTTCATGGCATTTCTGGCAGACCGGGGTCGCGTTGAACGGGATGACGCCGCGGAAGATATCACCCGCGCGTGTGAACTGCGGCTCGCCGGTCCTGAGGGCTTCCCGGTCCATGTCGTCCACGGCGCGCAACGTGGCGTACTTGCCCTCGAGCCGCTCTACACGCCGGTCGGTCAGGAGCTCATCCCGGAGCCGGAGATCGTTGATAAAGATCCGCAGGGTGTCGACGGGCTGCAGCTTGTTCACGCGGTCAAGAAAGCTCCCGTCCACCTGGAGGTTATTGACCATCATGCTGACGAGGGATTCTTTGACGATATCGGCATACGTCAGCGCCGATACCTGGGCCTCTTCGAGCATTTCGTTCTCCTGAAAGTGGTTCTGCAACAGCACGCTGACGGCAATGAACAAGAGAAAGAATGGCACGAGGCCGAGCAGGATCTTCTGCGACAGAGGAAGCCGGCGGAAGAAGATCATCGTCGATGGTCCCGGAACAAAATGGCAACAGATGCAATCCCATGCGGGATAGCGTAAAAGAAGGTAGGCATTTGACCCCAGAGAATCAAAAAGAGCATCCTCCCCTGCCATAGAAAGGGGCGGAGGCGGAGAAAAGTTTCATCCAGCGTGCCTATTTGAATCTATCCGGCTGAATTTTGTATATTGAAACATGCACTTGAGTCCACCCACGTCGGCCCTGGTCGATGCGCTGGATGACTACTCCCAGCACAAGCTCACCCGGAAGGAAGATCTCGGGATCCTCGTCGAGCTCGCTCTGCATCCCGATGGCAAGGCACTTCTTGACGAGCTCAGTTTTGCCGCGAAGTTCATTTCCAAGACGTATGGTATCATGCGGCGTATAGGAATGCAGGACAAGGGATACGAGGCTCTTTCTCGCCAGTTCGCCGAACAGATGGAAAAAGCCGAAGGGCTGGGACGGTCGTTGTTGCGCTCCGCTCCTGCCGGCACGGAGGAGCGTTTCGCATCCACCTATTATGCCCGGTCTCCGGAGGCGTTGGAGCGTCATCTGGCACTGTTGTACGACCTGAGCTGGTACAAAAACTGGGTCATGGACCATCGCACGGAGTAGAGAGAATATGCCGTCTTTGCAACATCGTCCGTCGCTCTGGCGGTTCTGGCTGTTTCTGCTGGTCTTGTCGGCCATCGTCTGGCTTGGGGGGGTGAACGTCCGGGCCATCATCGGGAATGATCTCCTGAAGGCCGGCACACTGGAATTCGAGGAGTTCCTCGCGCCGGAGGCGGAGCGGGAGATCTTCCGGCTGGTGTCCATGACCTCGCTGCTCGTCATGGCAAGCTACATCGTGCTTCTGGCCAGCAGCATTCTGTTCCTTGCCTCGTCGCCCTACAGGATGAAGCAGCATGGGTGGCTGATGATGTCGGCGATTCTTTTCTACGTTTTCGTTCCGGTCGAGGCATTCACGATGTACCTTGACGGCAAGATGATCTATCAGGAGTTCTTTACCACGGCGGATAACGAGGTGTTTCGAGGGCTGTTCGTTCAACGGATGGGCGCGCTCAAGGGCGCCCCGGTCGTCGCCCTGCTTTGTTACTATACCATTGTTGGCCTGGTCGTTTTCCAGCCGTTCAGAAGGAAGCAGGAAGCTGCATGAAGCATGAGGAACTCATCAAGGAACTTCAGGACCTGGCAGCACAGCTCAACGTGACCATTCGTTACGAGCGGGGGGATTTCGAAGGAGGATACTGCGTGCTCAAGGAAAAACGAATCCTGCTCGTCAACAGGCGGCTGATGCCGACACGGAAGGCGTCGGTGCTGGCCACGGCGCTGCAGGAGATCGGTTTGGAGAACGTTTTCCTGAAGCCGGTCCTTCGCGCATATATTGAGGATGAGGTGGCAAAAGCTGCGCGATCACGGAAGTGATATCACGGGGCCCGGATCATGATTAAGGCGGTCATCTTCGATCTTGACAACACGCTCGTCGACTTCATGGGCATGAAGGCGCAGGCGGTCGAGGCCGCGGTCCATTCGATGATCGACGCCGGTCTCCGGCTGACGCCGGACGAGGTGCGTGAGCGCATCAACGCGATCTATCAGGAGCGAGGGATCGAATTTCAGAGCGTGTTCGATCAACTCCTCTACGATGTGTTTCAGAAAGTGGACTACAAGATCCTCTCGGCAGGCATTATCGCGTACCGCCGCGCCCGTGAGGCTGCCCTGGTTCCCTATCCCCACGTCAGCCTCACCCTCTTCGCCCTGTTGAAGCGGGGGATCAAACTGGCGGTGGTCTCCGATGCTCCCGCGCGTGAGGCGTGGCTCCGGCTCTGCTCGCTGAATTTCCACCACTTGTTCGATTGCGTGGTGACGTTCGGTGACACCGGCGAACGCAAACCGCATCCGGCACCGTTCCGCCGTGCTCTGGAGATGCTGAAAGTGGCTCCTCACGAAACGCTCATGGTGGGCGATTGGCCCGAACGCGACATGGTCGGCGCCTCCATGGTGGGCATTACCACGGTGTTCGCCCGTTACGGAGACACGTTTGGAACAGTCTCTTCCAATGCCCGGTATGAGTTGAACGACATTTCGGAGCTTCTGCAGGTCATCGACAAGGAAAACGAACTGTCACAGAACGGCTGAGCCGCGATGGTCAAGGGCATTGGAGTGGATATTATCGAGATCGCGCGCGTTCGCAGGAATATTGACGAAGGGGGACGTTTGTTCCTTGACAAGGTGTTCACGCCGCGCGAGATCGCGTATTGTGATGCCCGGCAGAACGCCTATCAGCATTATGCCGCGCGCTTTGCCGCCAAGGAAGCCGTCAGCAAAGCGCTCTCCACCGGGTGGGCGGGAGAATTCCGATGGAAAGATGTGGAAGTGATGAATGATCCGTCGGGGCAGCCCCGCATTGCCTTTTCCGGAAAACTGGGAGAAACCCTCACCGGGGCTTCCGTGTTTGTCTCCCTTTCTCATTCAGACAGCCATGTTGTCGCAATGGTGGTGATCGAGGAACACGTGCCGTGAGAATGACAATTTACTGGAAGATGATGCTCGGCTTCATGGTGGTCATCCTCCTGATGGGAGGCGTGGATGCCTACATCTTGCTCGAGCTCAACAAGGTTTCGGAAACAACAAAAAGCACCCTGACGCGCGACGTCCATTCCGTAGACATTTCCAAGCAGCTCAGGGCGACCCTCTTCGACGAGGAGCGCTACGCGCAGAAGTACCTGGTTTCCGGCGACACCACCTATTTCACGCTTTTCCTGGACCAGAGCAGAGTTTTCCAGCAGCTCATGGACTCGCTCGGGCATCAACCCGCGGACTCCACGATGCTGAAACTGGTGCAGGAAGCCGAGCGCAGACATAACTGGCATTTCGATCTGATCCAGGAAGCCCACGCGGCGTCTGTTTCGCGCCCTGCCGGGTTGAGCACCCGCGAGGAACGGGCACGTACGGATACGCTTGACCTCCTCTACAGGAATTTCGACGATCTCATCCACCTGAGGCAACGGGCTGTTGCAGCCTCCGTGCTGGAGGTCGACCAGACCACGGAGCGGTCAGTCCATATCGCCCTGCTCCTGACCATCGGCACGCTGCTGGCGGCAATCACGCTTGCCTTCCTGCTCACCCGCACGATCACCCGGCCCCTCAAGGTTCTTATGCGCGGCACCGAACAGGTGGCGCGCGGCTCCTTCGAGCAGATCCAGGTTTCAACGCGGGGTGAGATCGCGCAGCTTGCCCGGGCATTCAACACTATGAGCGACAGCCTGAAGCGGGCCAATGCCGTCCGGGCCGAGATGATGCAGCACATTTCGCATGAGCTCCGGATGCCGCTCCAGACCATGCATGCCGCGTACTATCTGCTTACGGAACAGAAGGCCGGCCCGGTCAACGAGGCGCAGGTCCGGCTCCTGCACTCCCTCCGGGATAACATCGACAAGATCGCCAGGTTCAGCAACCAGTTCCTCGATCTCGCGAAGATCGAAGCGGGCATGATGGAATATGAACTGGTGCCCACCGACATCCCCACCGTGCTGGCGCCTATCGTGGACGATGCGATGGTCAACGCGGCACGGAAAGAGATCCGGGTCTCCCTGGAAATGCAGCCGGTCCCCCAGGCGCACGCCAACCCGGAACGCTGCGCGCAGATCTTCACCAATCTTCTCAGCAATGCCGTGAAGTACACTCCCAAAGGAGGCACGGTTTGCGTCGAAGTTAAACCTTCCGCCACGGGTGTGTGCGTCTCCGTGAAGGATTCCGGAGTCGGCATCGCGGCCGAGGAGCTTCCTCACGTGTTCAAGAAGTTCTACCGCGCAAAAAACGCTCCCCGCGGCACCGGCGGCGGGACCGGCATCGGGCTTGCCCTTGTCAAGGCGCTCGTCGAAGCCATGGGAGGCTGCATAACCGCAAGCAGCACGGTCGGCGCGGGGTCGCAATTCTCCGTGGAATTTCCGCGCGCGGTTTCTACCGAAGGAGAGGTATCATGAAATTCGTTTTGCTTTTCTGCGGCGTTGCTTTTCTCTTTCTGTCCGGCTGCTCCACCCTCGGGGTCGATGCCGATACGGAAGCACGCGCCGCGTACCACATGATGGTCGCAGATAGCCTGAAACAACGCCAGGAGTTTGCCCAGGCAGCGCTGGAATATCAGATCGTCTCCGAACATTACCCTTCGAGCAGCGCCTATCCTGACGCAGTCAGGAACGCGGCTCTCGTCTACCTGAATCCGGACAACCCCGTGCGCAACGATAGCCTCGCGCTCCACTGGCTGAGCGCATACCTTGCTTTGCCGGCCCTGGGATCAGACCGGGAGAACGCCCAAGCTCAGATCCATCTCCTCAAACGCGTCTCGACCCTCCAGCAACACCTCACAGAGCGCCGGCAGACGACCGACAGTCTGCTTGCCGTCAACCGGAAGCAGGACGCCCAGATCTCAAGCCAGGCCCAGCAGCTCCAAACCCTTCAGAATGAGCTGAAACAAATACGGCAGGAACTGACAAGATTGAAGCAGGTGGATGTGCAGATAAACAGGAGCAGGAGGAAGTGAACCCTTATCGGACGAGGGAGCTCAGCACCTGTCGTC
>JAGDMJ010000075.1 GCA_017860555.1 Bacteroidota bacterium | reverse complement strand
TCCCTGCTCCGCGTCATTCACGTAAACACCCGCCGTAATATGCATGGCGGAAACAAGGACCATCCCCTCTCTCACCCCGCTCCTCGCAACGATCTCCTCCACCTGCCTGGTAATATTCAAGTATTCCCGATGCTTGCGGGTGTTGAACCAGAGGTATTCCGTCGTCGCTTTCATGCATCAGGCCATCAAGTCCTGAACAACGTGTCCGATTTGCACTTCCCCTGCCGCGAAATCTCTGCAGTCCGCGGGTTCCACTGGTCTCCTCCCTGTCTCATCGCTGGAATGAAAAAAGGAGCGTGCTGTTAGGCTCCTTTGTTATGAAGATAGCAAAGAGCGGTGCCAGAGGCAAGTCCCAAAACGGCGCGATTTCGGCGCCCTCTTCGCCAAGACGTGGAGTCAAGGACGACACAGGTCAGACTTGTTTTTTCTCAAGACAAGCCTCGTATAGGTCCCGAAAAAGAGAATTTCGGGACGACAGGTAACCGGGCTTATCAGGAGATTGTCGTCCACAGGTAGGCCGGGCTTAACAGGAGAATGTCGTCTCGGGGAGAGCATTTCAGGAGGACCGCTCTCCGCCAAAACAGGGGGCGTAGGTCCGACTTAGGGGGTTTTTGCACCTTATTTTTGTATCTTTCGTATTATCTCCCGGACCTATGCAGAACCTCGATCTAATTCTCTTTGTCGCTTTTGGCCTGGGATCCGCGCTGGCTCTGGCAGGCGCGGTCCTTTGCTTTCGAAAAGCCCTTGCCGTTTCCGATGAAAAAGACGGCGACCTGAAGATGTTCTTCTGGGCCTGCGGCTCCATGCTGGGCTTGATCATCTCCGGCATGAGTGCTGCGTACATTCTCCTGCCGATCATCATGCATCGGTAAAAATAGATGAATCCGGTCGCCGCTCTTGCGCATCTTGGAGTGCTCACGCTCCAGGTCTCCGCAACACTCGCACATTCCCGGTCAAAGAGGCACATTCCGGCTCATCGCGCTGTTGGACAGTGTGTGCCCGAGTTTCTCGAACGTCTGCAATCTCTGATCCGTCCGAAACGGGAGGTGGCAATACAACAGTTCCTGCAGCAGGCCTCTCACTATGGCCGCCCTCTGATTGACGGCTCGACGCTGTACCTGTTCTATTCCGGGCGTGCACGACGTGTGAGCGTGCCGGGGGACCTGAATGAATGGGATCCCGACAAAACCGTCATGACCCGCGTGCCGGGAACGAATTTCCACTATTGTGCGATTCAACTTCATCGACGCGCAAGGATTGAATACAGGCTGGCTGTCGACTCGACGTGGATTCTCGACCCGTACAATCATCAGCAGGCGATGGGGGGATCGGGCCCCAACTCGGAAGTCGCCATGCCCGGATACCGGCAGCCATCAGAACTCACATGGCGGGCCTCGGCGCCGAATGGCACGATCGATGCCATGGAATTCACCAGCAAGCTTCTCAACCGGTCGCATCCGGTTTTCGTCTATCGGCCTCACGGATACGACCGGTCGCGGCGATTCTACCCGTCTCTCTACGTCCTGGACGGCGGCGACTATCTCAGCCTGGGCATGATGGCGACGGTCCTGGACAATCTGATTGCTTGCCGGCGCATTCGACCGATCATCGTGGTGTTTGTGGAACCGCGGACGAATATCACCCGTCCCGCAACGAACAAACGGACGATTGACTATACTTTGAGCGATGTGTTTGTTTCTTCCCTCACGCGCGAACTCCGGCAAATGATAGAAGGGAAGTACCGCGTGAAGCCGGAGGAAAAGGACAGAGCGATCATGGGGGCATCGCTGGGCGGTTTGCTCGCGACATATGCGGCCTACAAACATCCTCGCGTGTTTTCGCTCTGTGCCGCCCAGTCCCCTTCCTACTGGTGGAGGAATCAGTCGGTGACCCGGATGATCGCGGATGGCCCCGTCAGGCCGGTGAAATTCTATCTTGATACCGGGACGATCCAGGACAGCCTGGACCTGACCCGGGCAATGCGGAACGTGCTGCAGAGAAAAGGATACCGTTATTCGTACTCCGAATACCACGAAGGGCATAATTGGGGGAATTGGCGCGCCCGGATCGCATCCATCCTGGAATACTTCTGGGGACTTCCATGACCCGCCCTTGCGCAGGCCTTATCGCCTTCCTGTTGTGTGGAGGGTCGCTCGTGTGGGGGCAAGTGTCTCTGGATTCGCTTGGCATCGTCGTACAGGGAAAATCCCGTGAATATTCATTCACCAACAAGCAGGCTGCGTTCCTGTACGGTGAGACCAACGCGACCAACAGAACGAGCTGGCAGGGTTTCAATGCCGGAGGCCGTGAATTTCTCGATGACTACGTCCTTGTCATCGATGGCCGCCCGGTCGACCGCGCGTCGGCAGTAACAACAGTGTACCCGGACTATCTGGTGAGAACCTATCCCGACGGGATCATCGAGGAGGTCCGTCTGGCCGATACCGTCGCCCTCCTTGCAGTTCATGTCGTTTGCCAGAACGGCCCGGCACGGGTAGAGCTCATTCCTTTTTTCACGGACATCCGGTCGAAGGAAGAATATGTCATGCGCGACTCGGCCGGTGTCATGCTGCTCGCCCGGGCGAACCATCCGCGGCGAACTGCGCGAGAGAACTATCCGGTCTGGCTCGCCATCCACGGTTCGGGATTCACCTTCGACCGGATCGAAACCAGGCAGCGAAATCAGTACTCTCCATTCTCCGTCACCTCGCCCGCGTCACGGCATCGGGTCATCGTCTTTGCGCTCGCTGACAAGCCGGAGGACGCTCGGGCGCTGGCAAACGGATATGAACGAAGACAGAAAGGGTACAATGCCGCTCGCCGCAGAAGAATGGAGCAACTCCTCGCGGAAAGCAAAGTCGCCACCAGCGACCGGCGTCTTACGATGGCTCTTGCCTGGGCAAAACTCTCGCTTGACGCCCTGATCATGAACCAGGGCATTCACGGCATCTTTGCCGGCCTCCCGTGGTTCAACAACTACTGGGGGCGCGATACGTTTATCTCGCTGCCCGGCGCCGTCCTTGTCACGGGGCGGTTCGAGGAGGCCAGGAACATTCTTCTTTCCTTCGGAGCGTTTCAGGAAGAGGATCCACGCTCGCCGAACTATGGGCGTATCCCCAACCTGATCGCCCCGACGGAAACGATCTATAATACAGCTGACGGCACACCCCGGTTTGTCCTCATGGCCCGCGAATATGCGGAACGATCGGGCGACACTGCGTTCATTCGCGAAGTCTACCCCGTCGTACGCCGTGCGATGATCGGTTCACTACTGCAACACAGAGACTCTCTCTCCTTCCTCACACACGGAGATGCCGAGACCTGGATGGACGCGGTGGGTTCCGGCGGTCCGTGGAGTCCCCGGGGGAACCGCGCCAACGATATCGAGGCACTCTGGCTTCAGCAGTTGGGCGCGTCAGCGTGGTTTGCACGCCGGGTCGGCGAAGACATCGATGCTGACATTTGGGACCGCATCCGTCTCGACTGCAAGAGGCAATTCATCCGCATGTTCCTCACCGGGCCGAACAACCAGGTCGTTGACAGGCTGCAAGAGGACGGCACACAGGATACGACGGTTCGGCCAAATCAGATATTTCTGGCACCCGTCCTGGATGAGTACACGCGGGCGAATGTCGTGCGCACGGTTCTCAACCGGCTGACCTATGCCCATGGGGTGGCATCGCTCTCACAGGACGATCCGAACTTCCATCCATTCCACCACCATGAGCCGTATTACCCGAAAGACGCTGCGTACCACAACGGCACCGTCTGGACCTGGTTGCAGGGCCCGTTGATTTCGGAACTTTGCACGTTCGGGCGGCACGATATTGCCGCCATGCTGACCGAGAATAGCGTGCACCGGATCCTTGACCGGGGGGCCGTGGGCACCCTTTCGGAGCTCATGGATGCCGTCCCCCACCCGGGTGAGGAAGAACCCCGATTGTCGGGAACGTTCTCGCAGGCCTGGAGCCTGGCGGAGTTCGTTCGCAATTTCTACGACGACTACCTCGGCGTGCGCGTGGACAGGCTCAGGAACCTGCTCACGCTCCGCCCTCATCTGCCGCCATCGGTTGATGCCATACAGGCCCGCCTCAACGTCGCGGGGAAGCCTGTTCAACTCAAGCTTCAAAGCGATTCCATCACCACGATGGCGCTCATTGACTGGCAGTCGCAGGAAGACAACATCGATGCGCTGATCGAGCTTGCCACTCCCACGGGAAACCTCCTGCGATCGCGGTTCCAGATTCCCCCGCATTCGTTGGTGGAGGCCTGGGTTCAGGGAAACCGGATCTCCGTTCTGGCCAACAACGAACCTATCCCTCACACGAGCACTCGCGTGTCGCTGCCTCAACTGAGTCCTCTCCCCCGGCCCTACGAATTCCTCGGGCCGGCGATTCGTCCCGGGCTTCGGGCCATGAGAGGGCCGGAGTATCCCCTCCTGTCGAATGCCAGGATCAAAGAGCAGAATCATCGGGCAACACTCCTCGCCGACGTTGCCGATACCATCGACGATGACCGGGGCACCGGGATGTATAGCTACCCGCTCAACACCAGTTTCGTCCCTGGTTCTTTCGATGTCGCCCATTTTGATCTCCGGGCGGACTCCGCGAATGTCTATTTCTCTCTGACGTTCAAGGCACTGTCCGACCCGGGCTGGCATCCGGAATACGGGTTTCAATTGACCTTTGTGGCAATTGCCATCAGCGAAGACAGCACGATCGGCTCCGGCAGGCTCCAGATACCTCACAACGCGCAGTACGCCCTGGATCCACGATTCGCCTATGAGAAGCTGTTGCTGATCGGCGGAGGAGTGCAGTTGGAAGATACGGCGGGAAAAGTGATCGTCGCCTATACCCCTCTTCCGGGGGATGAAGCCAATCCACTGGGCAACGCGTATGCCAGGACGATCAACTTCGCGCTTCCTCTCTCCTATCTTGGCCGTCCCAAACCTGGCTGGACCTTTACCATCCTTGCCGGGGCTCAGGACGATCATGGAGGCTCGGGCCTGGGGGAATTCAGGACTGTCAATCCTGAACCGGGGGCGTGGAACGGAGGCGGAAGAAGGAATCCCGATGAACCCAATGTTTACGATGTACTAACAGTCCATGTCAGACCTGGGAAATAGACCGACATGAAGAACGGCTGGACACTTGAAGGAAAGCACGCGCTCATCACCGGTGGATCAAAAGGGATCGGGTGGGCGATCGCGGAAGAATTCCTCGCGCTCGGTGCGGAGGTCACGGTCGTGGCACGGACCGGGCCTGACGTCAACGCCCTCCTCAAGGACTGGAGCGGCCATTCGCCGGGCCTCAACGGGATCGTTGCCGATGTCAGCACACCCTCTGGAATAGACAGGATCGTGGAAGCCATGCAAGGGGAAGAGAGCCGGCTGGACATTCTGGTCAATAATGCGGGCACGAACATCCGAAAAGAGTCGCTGCGCTACTCACGCGAGGAGTTTCAATTCCTGCTCGACACGAACATGACGCCCGCGTTCGAGCTCAGCCGGCGCTTGCATCCTCAGTTGAAGGCGTCAGGTTCGGGCTCCATTGTGAACATCGTCTCAGTCGGGGGATTGACTGCGCTTGGCACGGGGGCTCCCTATGCCATGTCCAAGGCCGCGGTGATCCAACTGACCAAATACCTGGCTGCCGAGTGGGCAAAGGATGGCATCCGCGTGAATGCGATAGCACCCTGGTATGTTATGACCCCGCTGGCAGAGACGGTCCTCAAGGACGAGCACTATCGGTCCGCAGTGCTTGCCCGAACGCCTTTGAAGAGGATTGGCAAACCGGAGGAGGTTGCGGCATTGGCGGCATTTCTCTGCATGCCGGGCGCAGGGTACATCACGGGGCAATGTGTCGCAGTCGATGGAGGGTTTACCGCACAGGGATTCAACCGGGAAGAAGTGATGGGAACAAAGATATAAGGAAGGGAGGCCGATGGTTCGAGTCCCAAAACGATCAGTACTCGAATACCAGGCACTGCCCCGGTTTCAACGAGACCTGCACAAGCCCCTCCCTGACCAGCAAGCGCCTCCCGGAAAGGAGATCCGCTACCTGCTTCCGGGAAGTGTCAAGTTGGACGGAACCCTGCTCCGTCCCGGTCATGTTCGCGTTCGTTACGATTGCCAGCCGCTTTCCTGAATCGACCGGGACCCGCGCATAAGCGAGGAAGTTCCAGTTGTTGACGTTGAGGATACCGAATGTTTCCCGCCTGCCATCCGTAATCAGTCCGTGATAGCGCTCTCGGAGCGCAACGATCTCACCGATGAATCTCGAGAACCTCTCCTTCGACAGCCAGTTGTACCCACCCGCGCTGAAGAGAGGGAGCTTTCCGGAAGGCATCCTCCGCTGGTCTTCGGCAGTGAAATCGAGCCCGGTATTGATCGGAAACTGTTCCCCGAGCTCGAAGCCCGAGTGAAGAAAGAGAACCGCCGGGAGGAATGCGTTGGTCACAAGGGTCCATCGGGAATACGTCAGCCCCCCCTTCCGGGCAGCCGCACGCGGCGTGTTGTGGTTCTCCGAGGTCGCGAAGAACGGCAGGGGCAACGTCTCATGGGAAAGACGCCCGGTGAACTCTTTCATGTAATTCAATTCATGTTGAATGTGCCAGAGATAACCCATGACCGCGTTGTACCCCTCTTCCCTGCCCCTCCACTCAATGGCGAAATTCTCATCCCAGAATGCGAAGTCGGGGTCGATGCCGCGCGCCGTCCGCACCATCTCCGCCTTGAGTTCTTTCGGCAACGCATGTCCCATGTCGATCATGACGCCATCGATGTGAAACTCGCGCTGGTAGTAGGGAACGATGCCGATGATCCGGTCCCACAGGGGGCGATTGATAAACTGCGGCTGCGTCAACCGCGAATCGTACATGCGGATCGTGTTGTAGGCGATGTAGTTGAAGTCGGGGTTGGTATACATCCGCAAGTAGGTGACATCGTTCCACGGCGGCTGGTTGTCATCCGGCGGCCAATCCGCAAAGGCTCCCGGGATTCTGACGCGTGTCCCGTCATCCAGCACTCCAATGTAACGCATCCCTTCCCTGGCGACATTTTCCGGGCGGGGTGGCTGCGTAAAGAACGCTCTGAATTCCGGATGAGGCGGCACCAGGTAGTCAAATCTTCCCGAGTTCACGTCATGGTGGATCCGTCCCAGTTCATCCTTTGTGAAGAGCGGGGAACCGTACCGTGATTCATCCGTGTGCGCGGAATCGCGAGCCAGGATACTGTCCTTGATCCAGTAGAACCATTCAGGGTGCTCCTTCACCCAGTCGCCGTCCTTGGCGGCGGTGCGGAACACAAACTCGACCACGACACGGAGCCCTATGGCGTGTGCCGCCTCCACAAAGGCTTTGAACTCGGTCTTTGCGTCAAGGCCAAGCGAGGGTTCGCTCAACGATTCGTCCAGCTCATATGGATTGCGGATGGCATACGGTGAGCCGAGATCCCCTTTATTGCCGTCGTGTCCGATCGAAGTGATCGGCAACAGGTGAACAGCGGTGGCTCCCAGCCTCTTGATGTACGGGAGCATCGCGATCGCCTTGAGAAACGTGCCCGTGTCACGGAACCCCTGGCTGTTGACCGGCAGGTCGAGTCTGCCGTTCTGGTCATGGTCAAACGCGGCAGTCGTGCGGACGAACATATTGTAAATGATGGCATCCTTGCTCCATTCGCCTCCCGATCCTTTTGGAAGCGGACGGGCTTTCGCCTTCCTCGCCTTCCGGATCGCGTTCAGGTAGAACTCATACGGGTTCACCTTGACCGCTTTCGCTGTCTTCGATTCGGAGGTCCAAACCGAGGGAACGTAGTAGCTGAATTTCTTCCGGATGGTTTCCTTGTGTTTCGCAGCAAGAGCTTGCGCGACCACGTCGAGAGCGCGCGGCGTCTTGGATCGTTTCATGGTTGTTACTTCCCGAATGTGTCTTCGACAATAACCGGCGACGCTGACTGATGGGCTGGAACTCGCGTGCAGTGAGCTTCGCGCCCGCTCGAGCCGCGAATGCAAGAGCATCGTGCGTGACTTATCAGATTCCCTCACCCTCAAGCGGTAAATGTAGATTCCACTCGCGAGATGTGAGCAGAGCGGAAGCTCTTTTCATCGTTGTCATAAATCAGGTGAGCGTGAGAGGGCCAAAAAAGCGTCTTGGAAGCGCTTCCACAAAGATACCAGAATCAAAATGAAAATCAAGGGGCCCGAGATATGAAACGTTTGACGTGTGACCCCCATCTTGCTGAACTCGTGCCCGTCGCTAAGCCAAAACCATTCACCGTGACTCCACAGACAGACCTGCCTGAGGGCACGTCCGGTCTTTGGACCAGGACTCTGGGCCCTTCGGGCCGGAGCAGGCCGGTCGCCAGGCGATAGAAATAGATCCCGCTTGCAAGCCCCATGAGAATTCCAGATTTGCACGTCCTTCACACGGTAGGTGTACGACTGGTGGGCTTCTCCTTGTCGACGTTGAATTCGTGAATCGGGGAATCAAGCAAGCCGCTCAGCGCAAGTATCTCGGATGTCCAGTCGGTGTTTCTTGTGGGGCTTGCGCCTTCCAGGCAGCCCGGGTTGGTCTTTTTGTTGGGAAGACTGTATATTTCAAACCAGAAAATCAACAAGAGATTCCCCCGAGCCTCCGAAATTGAAATCTCCTCAGAAAAGTGCTGTTCCTGAAATCTCCCTGCAGAAACGCCGCGCCTTCTTCCTGATCACGATCCTGACTCCGCTCTTGCTCTTTGTGCTACTTGAACTGTTTCTCCGAATCATTCAGTACGGCCCGAATCTCTCCCTCTTCGCCACGCACACGCTTCGTGGAAGAGAGTATTGCGTCATGAACCCCGAGATCAAGGGACGTTATTTTTTTCAGGTCGACTTTCGCCCCGGCACTGCGCCTCATTACTTTCTGAATCCAAAACCTGCCGGGACCTACCGGATCTTCTGCCTTGGCGCTTCCACCACTGTCGGCTATCCCTACTGGTTCAACGGGTCTTTCTCCGCATTCCTTCGCGACCGGCTGACAGCGATATTCCCGAACAAGAATATAGAGGTCATCAATCTGGGAATGACCGCGACGAACAGCTACACGGTCGCCGACGTTGCCCGGGAACTGCCGCAGGTCCAACCCGATTGCATCATCGTGTACGATGGGCACAATGAGTTCTATGGCGCCCTGGGTGTCGCATCGCACGAGTCGCCTGGACGCCTGCGGTGGGTCAACCGCCTGTATCTCAGATTGGTACGACTCCGCACGGTCCTGCTGATGCGCGATCTGATTTCCGGAGTTGCAGGCTTGCTCGGGAACAGCGACGACGGACTCCCTTCCGGCACCATGATGGAGCGCCTTTCGCGAGGCCAGTACGTGCCGTACGGCAGCAAGATGTACCGCGAGGGACTTGCAGTCTTCCGGGAGAACCTCGAGGAGCTTCGGGACATCTGCGTCCGGGCGGGCGTCCCTCTCATCGTCTCGACCCAGGTATCGAATATCCGCCGTCAACCTCCGTTTGTTTCAAAGAGTGACCCCGAATCTCCGATTGCCGATCGGGTCGCATTCAACGTGGCCTTCAACGACGCCATCGCGGATTACCTGAACGGTCATTTCTCGTCCGCCCTTTCAAAGCTGCGCGGAATCACCGGACATGACACTCTCCGCGCCGACCTCCACTTCAGGATTGCTCAGTGTCTGGACACCCTTAATCGCCCCGTCGAAGCGCACGCCGAGTATGTGCGGGCACGGGACCTTGATCAACTTCGGTTCCGGGCCAGCGGCGATATCAACAATGCCATCAGGTCGATGGCAGATGGAGCACGGGTCATCGTCGCTGATCTGGAAAAGGCCTTTGCCGCTTCGTCGCCCGACTCGCTGACCGGCAATGAGTTCATTGTGGAACATCTCCATCCAAATCTTTCGGGATACTTCATGATGGCGAGAGAATACGCGGGCATCCTTCGTGCCCACGGATTCGTCGGCGATGCCGGGGAGTGGCACCCGGCGGACACATTGAACGATGCCCGTCTCTGGGAAGAGCGGAGCGCCACCGTACTTGATGAGATGGTTGCCGCGCGAAAAACCGCCATCCTCACTTCTGGTTGGCCTTTCCGTGACGAGCCCCCGACAGTCACGGCCATTCCAATGACTGACACGCTGGGGGAATTCGTCGAGCTTCTTTCACGAAGTAGATTGAGTTGGAAAGACGCCCATATGGAAGCCGCCGCATACTACTCACTGCATCGGAACTTCAACGAAGCGTTCAGGGAATATCGCGTCGTCGCGATAGAGCTGCCCCTTGATCCAACTCCGCTGGTCAGCCTTGGCGAGCTTCTCGTCCGTGCGGGGAAGCCCGACGAAGCACGGCAGGCGTTTCAGCGCTCGCTGCAAAGAGAAGAGACCACGCGTGCGTATTCCGGCCTTGGAGGAATTGCTTTGCTCGCCGGCGCGGTCACGGAAGCCGCCT
>JAGDMJ010000074.1 GCA_017860555.1 Bacteroidota bacterium | reverse complement strand
ACGTAACTCGTGCCCAGGTGGAAGAAATCATCCGCAAGACGCGTGCGGGACTCGATGCCGTCAGCCCGAAGGGCGACAAGCGGGTCTTTCAACTTGAGGTGTCCTGCACGCACTGCAATCACTCGCTGATGGACCCGATGCACCTCATCGATGGTGTTCCTTCGATCCGGGTGACCATGTCCTATGGAGAAGTGCATGGCTGGCTGCTGCTCTCGTCACTGTACGGCAGCTATTCGGTGGAATCGGGGAAAGAGATCCCCATGGGAGCGATTGTGAATCTGTTCTGTCCCCACTGCCATGCCGAGCTCATCGGAGCATCGAACTGTACGGTCTGCGACGCGCCGATGGTCCCGATGATCGTCCAGGGAGGTGGTATCGTGCAGATCTGTTCCCGGCGCGGGTGCAGAAGCCACATGCTGGACCTGGAAGGGGAGGGCCTCTGATGAATCCATCAGCGAAAACGCCAGAGCTCACAGGAAGTGATTGGATTTTTGCCGCGCCGCACGAGCACCTGGACTCCATCGATGCCTTGCGTTCACTTCACACGTTGATCAATGAGCATAACGATCTCCCTGTCACAACCATTGTCATCCCGGCGGGTACGTGCGGGCAGGCAAGCGGTGCCAATGACTTGATCCGTGTGACGAAGCGTGAGATCCTCGACAAACGCCTCGCAGCAAGACTCCGACTTCGCGTCACGGGATGCCATGGGTTCTGTCAGATGGAGCCGTCGGTGCTGATCGAGCCCGGGGAGATCTTCTATCCCAAGCTACGGATGGAGCACATCCCGGTGGTCATCGCGGCCTCGTTGAAGGGGGAAGTGGTTCGTGATCTCCTGTACAGAGATTCTGCCGCAGGTGATCCAATTGAAAGGCAGTCTGAGATTCCGTTCTTCAAGGAACAGCAACGTACGATCCTCTCCCAAAACGAACGAGTCGATCCGATCCGGATCACCGACTACATCGGAGTGGGCGGGTATCTGGCTCTGGCGCAGGTTCTCGAGAGCGGGGATGCGGAGCGTGTCATCGATCAAGTGAAAACCTCGGGGCTTCGCGGGCGCGGGGGGGCAGGGTTTCTTACCGGCAGGAAATGGGAGCTTCTTCGGGAACAGCAGGGTGAGCGAGGAAAGATCCTTGTCTGCAATGCCGATGAAGGAGATCCGGGTGCATACATGGACCGGAGCGTACTCGAGGGGAATCCCCACAGCGTGATCGAAGGAATGCTTATCGGAGCGTTTGCCACAGGTGCGACGGAAGGGGTGATCTATGTCAGAAATGAGTATCCGCTTGCCATCAAGCATCTGATCATTGCCTTGCGCCAGGCGCGGGATCGCGGGCTTCTCGGGAAGGGGATACTTGGCACCGGGTTGTCGTTCGACATAAGCCTTGTCAAAGGTGCCGGCGCGTTTGTATGCGGCGAGGAAACCGCGCTCATCAGGTCGGTGGAAGGGAAGATGGGCGAACCCCGCCAGAGGCCACCGTATCCTGTACAGCGCGGCATCGACGGCATGCCCACCGCCATCAATAATGTGGAGACCTGGGCCAATATTCCGCATATCCTGGTCGTTGGAGGAAAGGAATTCGCGCGAGTGGGCACGACGAGGAACTCCGGCACCAAGATCTTCAGCCTCGTGGGAAAAGTGAAGAACACCGGCCTCGTTGAGGTGCCGATGGGGGTTACGATCAATCATATCGTGAACGATATCGGCGGCGGTCCGGCGGGCAAGAGCAAGATCAAAGCGGTCCAGACCGGCGGACCATCCGGCGGCTGCATACCGGCGAGGATGTTCGATCTTCCAATCGACTATGACAGCCTTGTTTCCGCGGGCTCGATCATGGGATCCGGCGGCATGATCGTGATGGACGAGAGCACCTGTATGGTCGACCTTGCCAGATACTTCATGGCGTTCCTGAAGGACGAATCGTGCGGCAAGTGCCTGACCTGCCGTAAAGGGACCCAGCGGATGTACGAGATCCTTCAGGACATCGCCAAGGGACGAGGTACTCCGGAGAAGCTGGACCTCCTTGAAGAGCTCGCACTTGTTGTCAAGGATACATCGATGTGCGGGCTCGGACAATCGGCTCCCAACCCTGTCTTGAGCACGCTCCGGTATTTCCGTGCAGAGTTCGAGCGTCATATTCACCAGAAGCGGTGCGACGCCTTTGTGTGCAAGGAGCTGGTTGCGGCGCCGTGTATGTCTGCGTGTCCCATCGGAACGGAGCCATGGCGCTATATCGCGCACATAGCGAGAGAGGAATTCGCTGAGGCCTACCAGGCGATCCGAGAGACGAATCCGTTCCCGTCCGTCTGCGCGCGTGTCTGCAATCACCCGTGCGAAGAACGGTGCAGGGCAGGCACTCATGGGGGGGAGGCAATAGCGATCCGAGCGTTGAAACGGTTCATCACGGACCAGATTGAGCCATCGACATACAAGCCCGTGCGCACCGGGCGGCCCTCTGACGGCACGCCGCGGGTTGCGATTGTGGGAGCAGGACCTGCGGGATTGACCGCGGCGCATTTCCTTTCCTTGTGCGGGTACCGTTCCACCGTGTTCGAAATGGACGGCAGGCCCGGGGGGATGCTGTTCAGCGCAATTCCATCGTACCGGCTCCCGCGGGAGGTGATCGAGAAGGAAATCCACTCCCTGCTCGATGAGAACATCACTCTCCAGTGCGATACGAAACTGGGGCGTGACATTACCATTGACACTCTCTTTGAGGACGGGTTTCAGGCGATCTTCATTGCCCTGGGTGCGCACAAGAGCCTGTCGTTGCATCTTCGGGGTGAAGACCTTCCCGGTGTCTACCCGTCAATCCAGTTTCTGAAAGCGTTCAACGTCCAAGGACGATCGGCAGCGAAAGGGAGGGTGGGAATTATCGGTGGAGGAAATTCCGCGCTCGATGCCGCCCGAGTGGCAATTCGCCAGCCCGATGTCACAGGTGTGACGATCTTCTACCGGCGAACGCGGGAAGAGATGCCCGCCTTTGCGGAAGAGATCGAGGCAGCACTGCAGGAAGGTGTGAAACTGGAAACGCTGGTCTCTCCCACCGGCATCCTCTCCGACAGCGGAACTCTTTCCGGCATCGAATGCGTCAGGAATGAGCCGGGCGAAATTGACCAGGGGGGCAGGCGCCGTCCGGTGGCAATACCCGGAACACAGCATACAATCCCCCTGGAGACCCTGATCATTGCCATCAGCGAGGGATCGGACACGGACTGTCTGGCTGTTGCCGGTGCGAACCAGCTGGAGGTTGATGAGAATCGCATGACCATTCGGGTCCATGAGGAGACTCTCGCAACGAACCGACCGGGTGTCTTTGCCGGGGGTGATGTGGTGACGGGCCCGAACACGGTGGTGAATGCCATTGCGGCAGGACGGAGAGCCGCAGTCATGATCGATCGCTATTTGCGGGATGAACTGCTGGAGCAAGACGGCGAAGTGCGGCGGCCAAGCGTATATGTTGAGCCACCCAAAACAGAGCTGCAAGGTTCTTACGAAACACCACGCGTGAATCTCCCCCGCCTCGATGCCGAAACCAGGCGACAGAATTTCCTGGAAGTTGAACAAGCGCTGTCGAAGGGAGATGCCCTGCGCGAAGCCAGGCGGTGTCTTCGGTGCGATCTGGAGTTTGTCCACCGGGAAGAGAAGCAGAAGCCAATGGCCGCATTGGAGGAGGTTGAGCGATGATCACCCTGAAAATGAACGGGTTGGACGTGACGGTAGAAAAAGGGAGCACACTTCTCGAGGCTACGCAGTTCGTCGGTTTTCCCATCCCCACACTCTGTCACATGGAGGGGCTGCTCCCGTATGGAGCCTGTCGCCTCTGCGTTGTGGAAATCGGAGAGGCTCCCAAGTCGCGCCTGGTAACGGCCTGTACGTACCCTGCGGAAGAAGCACTGATCGTGCGCACGAGCTCCCGGCGGGTGATGCGCGCCCGGGCGATGGTCATCGAGCTGCTCCTGGCATCCTGTCCGGAATCGAAGGCCATACAGGACCTGGCCTCGCGCTACGAGGTGCGTCAGCAACGGTTCAGACAGGAACACGAAAACTGCATCCTCTGCGGGCGATGCGTCCGGATGTGTTCGGAGCAGATGATGGGAGGAGCGATCGGGTTCCGTGGCCGGGGAGAGACACGCAGCGTGGGGACCCCTTTTGACATGAAATCAGCGCTGTGCCGTCAGTGTGGCGGGTGCATGTACGTCTGCCCGATCTGCGAGCTTCGTTGCACGTTCAACGATCCGTCCCGGGCGATCTGCGGCGCCTGCGCGAACCTCAGCCCGCCCTGTGTCGAGAACAAGCGGTTTGACGATATGATGTGCTACATGAATCCGTGTGTCGCATGTGAGATCAAAAAGGATTGATGAAAGGAGAAGACAACTCATGTCACTCTCGAAAACAAACGCTACGGCGGCGACACTGACGAAGAACCGCACGGAAGGCTCTGTGGTCCCCGCATCCGGCATGTGCGTCACATGCGTCGACGGTTGCATTGGCATGTGCGAGATCGGCAAATCGGCATACCGGGGACACGAAGTCATTTACCCTCAACCCTTCGGCGTAATCACGACCGCTGCCGAGAAGCGGTTCCCGGTGGATTATTCCCATTTCAATATCATGGGAGGGGTCATCGGTGCCCGGGGCATCGAAGCGGACAGCGATAAGGCGATCTTCCCTGCGGTGAACCTGGAGGTCAGGCTTGGCGGGGACGGGGGGATAAAATTCCGGCTGCCATGGATCATACCGGGCATCGGATCAACGGATGTTGCGAAGAACAACTGGGAGGGACTCGCCATCGGTTCCGCCCTGGCCGGGACCGGGCTCACCATCGGTGAAAACGTGGTCGGGATGGATATGGAGGCGGTGTTCAAGGATGGGCGGGTCGTGGACACGGTCGATCTGAAACGGAGGGTGAACCTGTACAAAGAACATCAGATAGATGGGTACGGGGCCATCGTTGTGCAAGCGAATGTCGAAGACACCCGACTCGGAGTCCAGGAGTACGCCATCGAAAAGCTCGGTGTCGAATGTGTCGAGCTGAAGTGGGGACAGGGCGCCAAGAACATCGGAGGAGAGGTAAAGATCCGGAGCCTGAAGAAGGCCCAGACGCTCCGGCAGCGAGGCTATATCGTTCTCCCCGATCCGATGGATGAGCACGTGATCCAGGCTTTCGAACGGGGCGCCTTCCATGAGTTCGAGCGTCACTCGCGTGTAGGGATGGTGTCCGAGGAGGGCTTTGCGAAGCGGATAGAAGAGCTTCGCAAGGCCGGTGCGAAGTATATCTTTTTGAAAACGGGTGCGTACCGTCCGGTTGACACGGCGCGGGCGCTCCTGTTTGCGTCGCGCTACGACCTCGATCTCCTCACGGTGGACGGTGCCGGAGGAGGGACGGGCATGAGTCCCTGGCGGATGATGAACGAGTGGGGGATTCCTCCCGTTGAACTACATTCGCTCGTCCATGCATATGCCGAGCGGCTGGCGCAGACGAAGCGGCATCTGCCGGCGATCGCCGTGGCAGGTGGGTTCACCTTTGAAGATCAGATCTTCAAGGGATTGGCTCTTGGTGCGCCGTATGTGAGGCTTGTCGGCATGGCGCGTGGACCGATTGCCGCAGCGATGGTCGGGAAGACGATCGGCAAGGCCATCGAGGCAAACGAGCTTCCGATCTACGTGGAGCGATTCGGGACCAGCAAGAACGAGATCTTTGTCACCTCAACGGAACTACGGAGCAAGGTCGGCACCGAGGCGTTCCAGGAACTCCCGACCGGCGCCATCGGGCTGTATACGTACTATGAGCGTCTGGCGCAGGGGCTCCGGCAGTTGATGGCCGGGTGCCGGAAGTTCTCCATGGAACTCATCTCACGCGATGATATCGCCGCTCTCACTCACGATGCCGAAGCAATCAGCGGAATCCCGTACATCATGGATGTAGATAAGGACGAGGTGGAAGAGCTGCTGCGATAGGGGATATCTCTCGATGAAGTCGTTCAAGTCAGGCCGGAGAGCGGTTTTCAGCTCTCCGGCTTTTTGTCGATCTGAGGAAGGCTACGCCGCTTATTTGAAAGACCGAAACGGATTCCCCCCTGGTCTTCGTCTATGGCCTACCGGACGAACGTAAGTGGGAACAAAACCCGCTGATGTGCTGTTCACGATTCATCCCCCGTTTGCCTTCGGCCCACATATCTCCTCGACGTCCCACACCCTAAGGGAGGCCCACCATGACCCGCGGACGACTCCACTTTACCAGATTTGCTTTTCCCTCGTTGTTTTTCGTTGTTGTTTTTTTGGCCCCGAAACTCTCCGCCCAAGTCCTGGACGGGAAGGTTGATATCCTCCCGCTGGCGGTTGGCAATTCCTGGCATTACGGCTACCTTCTTAGTGACGAGCGGGCCTTTGCTTTCAGCATGGTGGACGATGGATATGTGGATATTGAGGTTGTGGGCGCTACGCAACTCAAAGACACGATCCTGTGGCACATCCAGGAAACCGTCGGGGTTCATCGGAGAAGTTGGTATCTTGAACGACAGTTCCCCGACACCGAATTCGTCGAGCAGCGGAAGTACAACCTGCGCGAATTGACTTGGGGAGATCACCCGCTTTTTGCCATAGGGTTTTCAAAAGCCTTTCACTTTGGCCCGGAGCTAGAGAACAGTCTGACCGTTTATCGCTATGCGAAAGGTGACACCAACCAGCTCTTCGCAATTGACACATTAATCGGAAAGGCCCACTGGCAATTCGCTTTTCGTGGTGGCAAAGGCCTCGAAGCAATGACCTGTACTCAACTTGAGACTCTTGCTAAGTATAACGCTCGAGTGCGACTCCTCTCTCAGACCCTCGTTTCAGTGGACTCTCCTCCCCTGGTACAACCACTGAGTTTTGAGTTGCGTCAGAACTATCCCAACCCGTTTAATCCAACAACAACCATCCGATACGCTTTGCCTCATCGATCGAACATCTCGCTCACGGTCTTTAACACGCTTGGTCAGCAAGTCACTACACTGGTTGAAGGTGAGGTGGGTGCCGGGATTCACGAGGTGAGGCTCAATGCCGACGGTCTGGGATCCGGAGTGTACTTCTATAAGCTTCAAGCCGATGAATTCTCGCAAGTGCGCAAGCTCTGCCTGATCAAATAGTGGCAGGTCGTGGTTTGTTCAGGTCAAGAATGGACAGCGGTCTGAAGGTGTGTCCGGAAAGTGGTTTTCATGACTTCCCTCCCTTTTAGCCGATCCCAGCATCAGGTGCTCCTTCACAGGGAGCCTCGGGAAAGAATGATGAGGTATGAAGGGCCGCCGCCCGTGCCGGCATCCTCTTACGAAGCTCCGTAAGTCGGCGCTTGCTCAATTTGAGGGGCAGGCACGGGAGAGGACGTCATCATTCAGAATCCTGGTGAACTTTTCCGCGCCGGTCATATTCAGGTGATCGTTGTCGTTGAAATCGGTGACGACAAATCGCGGATCCCTGAAGAAGTCGGCATGCACGCACCCGTGGAGAACACAGAGACTGTCGATCAGCCGTCGGTTCAGTTCCAGGATTTTGAGGTTCGCGAATTTCGCATAGGTCGAGTATACGGGAGGGGTAACAATGACGATCTTGATCCCTCTCCTGTTCAGATCGGCAAACAAGGCCGAGAGCTTTCGGAAGTTTTCATCAACGCGTGAAGACTTCATCAGGATATCGTGGACCCTCACCCTCTCACGCCCGAGACTGTCGCTGATCGCTTCGTAGACCGTGCCTTCCGTCCGGTTCCATCCGTTGGGCTGCATGGTCTTTGCCTCATTGACCTCAAAACCGTGCGCGGCGAATCGAAGAACTGCTTTCGGTGTGTACAGGGCAATAAAGCTTACCATCCGCAGATCATACCACTTGACGTCGTCCGCTTTGATATCCCAGAAATGATAGTAGTAATAGTCTCGCCAGTATTCTCCCGTATCTTGGAGCTCGTATCCAAACGAGAAGTACGAAAGGGCGAGAACCACACACCGCAGCCGCGGCATTTGGTCAATGTATTTCTGTGTCAGGCTCATGTCGAAGAACAGGGATTGCCCGATAACGCCCAGGTTGAAGCCGCGCCGTTTGAACAGCGACGGGTTGATGCCATCGTATGTTTGCGACGAGCCGAGTGCAAGTACTTCGATGCTGTCAAGTTGTCTCTCCAGGTAGGCTCGTTTGGTATTGTAGCTGTTCGGGATGGCCCGCAGTCGGTACTCGACATATCCGAGGAGCACGACCAGGGGAAGTGCGAGGAGGAATCCATGCACGAAGAACCGTTTGACATCTTTGTGAACCACGGTTGCGCCGGTTAGAATTGATAATATGTAAATAGTATCAAGGTTTTGGGAGAGATTCAATGGTTCGCGCCACTAACCACCGACACTAGCGACACTGTGCCGAAGCTGACCCAGGGGCGATTTCGCAAGGCTACACTTCGTGTACGGTTGCAGTTCTTACCTCGCAGAGATGCTAAGACGCTTGCGTCTCGCGGGGAAATGGTCGTGGGGGCGAGGGGGGGGTCTGAGTGTTGTTGACTTTGGACGAGGCGAGAACTATATTTGCCACAACTACGTGCACTCTGTGACTTACCCCAGCCGGCGAATCCGTCCCGATGCAAAGAGAGAAGGAGAACAACAATGGCATTCCCAGATTCACTTCGCGCAGCGTACGGAGAAACACTGCGGTCAATAGAGCAGGCAGGCCTCCTGAAACGAGAGCGCCTGATCAAGGTCCCCCAGGACGCGCAGATACTTGTTGAGTTCCCGACGGGAAGCGGTGACCGGCAGGTCATCAACATGTGCTCGAACAACTATCTCGGTCTCTCCAATCATCCGGCGGTGCTGAAAGCTGCCCACTCTGGATTGGACACCCGGGGATATGGCATGTCGTCGGTCCGCTTCATCTGCGGTACGCAAGACATTCACAAACTGTTGGAACACAACCTCTCCGCATTCCTTGGGATGGAGGATACAATACTTTTCAGCTCCTGTTTCGACGCAAATGCGGCGGTGTTCGAGGCTCTTCTTGACGAAAACGACGTCATGATCTCCGACCGTCTCGTCCACGCATCAATCGTTGACGGCATGCGACTGAGCAAGGCAAAGCACGACACGTTCAAGCACTCCGATATGGCCCACCTGCGAAGTAAACTCGAGGCCTACCGGAGCAGTCAACGGAAGATCATCATTACCGACGGGATTTTCTCGATGGATGGAGACCTGGCTCATCTCGACAACATCGTTGACCTTGCTGAAGAGTTCGGCGCGATGGTCTTTGTCGATGACTCGCACGCAACCGGCTTCATCGGGAAAACGGGCAAAGGAACGCACGAGCATTTCAACGTGATGGAAAAGATCGACATCCTAACCACTACGTTCGGAAAGGCGTTAGGGGGAGCATCTGGCGGCTGTGTGTCAGGTCGCAAGGAACTTGTTGACATGCTCAGGCAGCGAGGTCGCCCATATCTATTCTCGAACACGTTGTCACCGGTCATCACATATGTTACGCTGGAGGTGCTCCGTTTGCTTGAGACAAGCCCTGAGCGGAAGGATCAGCTAGAGAAGAACACGAGCTTCTGGAGGCTCGCAATCACGGACGCAGGATTTGTGGTCAAGGAAGGGATCTCGCCCATCGTGCCCATCATGCTCTACAATGCAAAGCTCGCCCAGGAGTTCTCCGGGGACCTCTATAACGAAGGGGTATACGCTGTCGGCTTCTTCTTCCCCGTCGTCCCGCAGGGACAGGCCAGAATTCGCACACAGCTCTCCGCGGGGCACAGGCAATCGGACCTTGACCGGGCTTTGGATGCGTTCATCAAGGTGGGCAAGAAACACGGGATCCTCGGTCTCACGAAGGACCAACTCATTGAGAAATACGGAATGTAAAGGCAGACCAACATGCACGAAAAGCTTATCACGTTCATTCAGGAGGAGTTCCTGACGGAACCAGGAACGGCCATCACCAACGAGACGAGGCTCATCTCGTCGGGGATGATCGATTCATTTTCCCTCGTCTCATTGCAGGTCTTCATTGAGAAGGAGTTTGGGAAGAAGATCCCGGCAGCGGCGATCACCAGGGAATCGTTTGATACTGTGAACAAAATGGTTGAGGTGATCCGCCAGTTCTGAGGATCGGGGTGTTGGGAGAATCCTCTGCTGCGGATCTGTCAGGCAACGAAAGAGATAGATGGCTTTCAATTCGTTTGAGTTCGCCCTCTTCTTCGCTGTCACGTTCGGCCTTTTTTTGGCGACGGACACCAAACGGTCCTGGATCGTTTTACTTCTCTCAAGCATCGTTTTTTATGGTGCCCTCCTGCAGCCGCATCTCCTTCTGGTGCTTGCAGGGGTGACTTTCGTCTCCTTCTTGTGCGCAACGGGAATTGAAAAGAGTGGGACTGAAGCGGGGAGACGAGCTTTCCTGTGGGTCGGTATACTGGGGACCCTCCTGCCTCTCTTCTATCTCAGGTACCTTCACTTTGTTGTCGACACACTGGAAAGTGT
>JAGDMJ010000073.1 GCA_017860555.1 Bacteroidota bacterium | reverse complement strand
GGGCCAGCAGGGTAATGGTTCCAGAGTATAGGTCAGGCTGCCCCCCCACAAAATAACGGAGAGGCGGGATCGCAAATCCGGCAACTCCTCCCGTTGGGACCGGGGCCGGACCGGCACCAACGTCGTCCAGGTTTGACTGTGATTCGATATCGGTCGAAGCTTCGATTCGAAGCAAGATCATATAGAGTCCGGTTACCTCTGCCGGAAGCTGCGTGGAATCGGGCCCTGGAAGTTCGAAGCGCCCGGTGGGCGGCAGGAACATGCTGAATCGCTCCAGCTCTGTGTAGCGCTTTTGCATCGGCCGCTGCTCGAGAGGGAGCGTGGCTTCGGTAAGGAGATCCATTTCCGATGGAGGCACATCGCCGGGACGCACGATCTCCCACCGTCCATGAAGCTGTCCGGTCCCCGTGTAGATGATGGAAGCAGAAAAAGGAGGGGGTGCGCTCCCCGGGCGGACGGACGGCAGCACCTCCTGATTGGAGAACGCGAGAGCGACGTTGACCAGTGCAAACGGTGACCTGGCGCCGCCGCCGCTGAGTTCACACGTCACTGCGACATATTCATCGGGCCCGCCGGAAATGTTGACGAAATGCCTGACGTAGAAGAACGTTGAACGCGCACCCGCTGCAGCGGCTTGATATGCCCGCCGCGACACCGAGGGGGGGATTGACATGATGTCGGTGAATCCCCCGTTCCCGCTGAATGTTGAAAGGTTCAGTCGCGGAGGCAGGCTCCCGAAGATCGTACCTGGCACGGGCCTCAGGCCGATGGCAGGCGCGGCATCCATGACCTCTCCGCACCAGACTGCTTCGGCAGGAGAGTAACCGCTCACTCCTCCAAACGTGAGGAACACAGTCGTGGCGCCGCTCATGTTGGCATTGACCCAGTGCGGATGGACGCGGATCTCTGCATCCCCCGAAGCAATCGCCAGGACGGACAGGTGAAGAAGTAACAGAACAGTGCGCTTCATACGTGGTCTCAGAAAAAGTTGAACGACACCCCGGTGGTGATGACCCATGCCCGCGTCAGGGAATGCAGGTCGAAAAGGGCATTGCTGGTTACAGCCTCATTCCACGCGTAGCGCATGAACAACTGCCCACGCCACTTGAACACGAACGAGGAAGTGAGATCAAAGGCATACGATGCCTCGAGCGAATATGAAGCCTGCTCCTGCGTATTTGAGCCGTCGTCGTTCTCCGACGAGGAGAATGAACCATTGAGCACCGTGCTCACCCCCGGCAACAGCAATGCGGAAAGTCCGAGGCCAACCCTCTTCGTCCGGACAATGGTGTTGGTTTCGAGACTCTCCAGCGATTCAAGGGAGCCCTCGATCGTCATTGCCAGTTGTTGGAGCGGGGAGATGGAGAGAGCCAGTCCATGTGTACGGTTGACCGCATCCGCATTCTCCCTTCCAGCCTGCCGATTATCCTGCAGGGTATGAGTTCCCCTGTATCCCGCCCGCAAGACGCTCACCTGGCACTCAACCGAGGCCGTCTGGGTTGTCGTGACCTGGTCAGGCACGCGCGTCTCGGTGAAATCACTATTGGTGGGGGTAGAGGCCCCAAACTGATGCGTCCTGTTCCTTCCGTAGGCCAGCGCCGGGATCCACGAAGGTAGCGCGCCGGACAGCAGAGAGGGGACGAAACTGATATTTGTCCCTGTCTGGCGGGTCAAGGTTTTCAGGACGGAGGCAAGGCCATCGAGATTGTCTTCTGACTGGAGGTGAGTAACATCCGCCTGGAGAGGGCCGATGCCTCCGCGCATCTCATAGATATTCTGGAGGTTATCCGAGCGGACCGATACCCCGACGGCGCGGTAGAGAGGATCAACGCGTTCATGCCGGAATCCCAGGCTCAGCCGCGCGGGCAACACCGAGAAGAGCGTTCCATCCCGGAGCACGTCCCAGGTGATGTCGGCATACCGGGCCTGGCGTGTGGTGGGTTCGGTGGGGACGATGCCGGCCTCCTCAGGGGCAAAGGGATTAGGCGGATTGGTGAATCGCGCCTTCGCAAGGCCGGCATCAAGTGTGATGTTGCGACCGGGATCCGCCAGTTGCAGGCGGATGGCGCCCCCCTCGCTTTTCTCTGCATCGGTAATCTGTCCTTGATTGAAATTCGAGATCGGAAGCTGGCTGCCGCGGGCGTACGAAGCCTCGATGCGGACTGTCCCGGGGGTCGAAGGGAGGATCTCCAGGCCGAGGGTGCCGCTGTAGACTCGGTGCAACGGGTTGTCGAGACCGGAAAGATTGTCCCATCCTACGATATTGGTGGCATTCATCGCAGCGGCGGAAAAATCGGCATATGGCGCCACGACTATGGAGGCGGAGATGCCTCTGCTGGTGAATCCGTTCAACAAATGGCGCTCCCTGCCGTGCATGAAGTGCCCGAGGAGGAGAGCCCCACCTCCGGTGCGGAGTTCCAGGAGGTAGCTTGACAGATCTATTTTCGCCGCATCTTCATTCCTTTCCGCGAACCGGAGAGCTTCCTGCCGGTAGGATACACCAACAAAGTTGAAACCCAGGCCTGCCTGAAAGCCTACCCTTTCCGCCTCAATCTTCATGCCGAATTGCCCGTTCAACTCCTGAAATGTTCCACGCCCTCCGGCAATCCCATCGGGAAAGTGATCCTCGGCGGGCTGGCCCTTGTTCGCGATTGACAGTGATGGGATGATCGAGGCTTTTTCGAGGGCGGTGGCCGTCAAAACGTTCACCGAAAACGTTGCCACCTGTTCCCAAGTGCCTTGAGTGATCAGGGACAACGTGACGGAGATGGGACCCGGGGGAAGAGAAACGGCCCGGGGCTGATACACGAGGGTATCTCCGTGAACTGTGCAGAGATCTGATACGTCCGTGGTGCCGGCGACGAGCTCGAGATGTTCGCCTGGGGTGAGTGGGCGGCTGAGGATGAATTCCAGGGTTTGAAAACTTGAAATCCACTCTCCATCGTTCCGCAAGGTGGCAGACAGATCCTGAGCAGTAGCCATCGACACGAGCATCCCCGTCGCTGTCAAAAGAGCAAAAATCAGCCGCATCATCGTCTGTCGTTGGAAAGGAACAGTGTAACCCGAGGCTTCGCTTCCGCCCCCTCAGGAGTAATACGCGATAAGCTCTGAAAGATCATCCTTGCGCACAAAAGCCAAGGCACCCGCCTTGCGTATCTCTTCCCGCAAAGCAGGGTCGTCATATTCCGTGACGATAATAATGCGCGCATCCGGAAAAGAGGCGAGAATCTGCTTTGTCGCTGTAATGCCGTCCAGATTTCTCATCCGGACGTCCATGAGAACGCACCAGGGGCGGTGCAACCTGTACATCTCCAGCGCATCCTCGCCGTCGCTGCATTCGCAGAACTCGGATTCGACCCCGTTCAACATCGATCGGATGGTCGCGCGCATCGCAGCATTGTCTTCTACAATGAGGGTCACAGTGTGCATGTTTGGACGATGAAGGATACTTCATGGAGAGAACCGAATCTATAGAGGCGGGCACGTAAAATCGGCTACGTACAGACACGTAGACAGCGCTTTCGGTGGGGAAAGGGGAGGTCAGCCCAGCGACGATTTGTGATCCAGGGCGAATTTCAGGAGGCTGTGCGGGCCGTGGATGTTCAACTTGAGGGTGATGTTGGTGCGGTGGGTTTCGACCGTTCGATAGCTGATGTTGAGGGCGTCTGCGATCTCTTTGCTCGTCTTGCCCCGGCCAACCAGTCTCAGAATGCGTTGCTCGGATGGGGTCAAATCGTGAAGGCTGGGCTTGAGGCTGAGCAAGTCCTTGGCACGCCTGCTCCTGCTGACGAGGTAACCCGATATTGCAGGGCTGAAATAGTATTCTCCCATCGTTACCGTCTTGATGGCGTCGAGCAAATCGATGACCGCCGTTTCCTTCAGAACGTAGCCCCGGACTCCGGCGTCCATTGCCTCGTTAAACATGTCCTCTTCTCTGTAGATCGTGAGGATGATGGTCGCGACGAAGAGGTTCTTCTCCTGGATTGCAGCCGCGACTTGCAGGCCGTTCATTCCGGGCATGTCGATGTCCAGCAGGGCGACATCCGGAGGATGCTCTTCAATGAGCTTCAAGGCCTTGGCCCCGTCGTCTGCTTCTCCGGTCAGGGAGAGCGTTGCGTCCTCCTTGATGGCGTCCCGCAGCCCTTTGCGAAACAGGGGATGATCCTCCGCAATGATGACAGAAACGGACGAGTTCACGTCTGTACCGGGAGTGTGATCGTCAATGTTGTGCCTTTTTCGGGCAGAGAACTGATTGCCAGGATTCCGCCCATCATGCGGACGCGCTGCTCCAGGCCGCTCAGCCCAAAGCCGGTCCCGCGGCCATGATTGTCCGGCAATCCTCTTCCGTCATCCTGAATAACGATCTCAACCGTGCCCACGAGGTTCCTGACGCTTATCGAGGCCCGGGTTGCATGAGCGTGCCGGAGAATATTGTTCACGGCTTCCTGGACCACCCGGTACACGAGGATGCTCGCATCCGCGGTGAACAAGGCGTCGACATTCTCGATTGCCGTGGTGAAGGCAGTTGTCGACGATGCGCTCATCGTCTCACCGAGTGCGGCCAGAGCTCTCGTGAGGCCAAGCCGGTCGAGCTGGTATGGCCTGAGATTGTGCGCGATGTCCCGGACTTCGTTGATAGCGCTCGTGATGACCGAGGTGATCTCCGAGAATTCCTTTGCTGCGCGCTGGGAATCATGGCTCGATTGTTGACCCAACAGGGAGCGGTTCTTCACGATCAACAGATTCTGCACCAGGCTGTCATGCAGCTCGCCAGCGATGCGCTTGCGTTCATTCTCCTGTGACTGCATCAGTTGGCGTGAGAAGTCCTGTTGCACTCGCTTCTCCCGCTCCCATCTCCTCATACGAATGCGGTACAGGGTCAGGAGCGCTGCGAGGAATGCTCCCCCGACGAGTATTCTGAACCAGGCCGTTCCCCAGAAAGGGGGCTCAATGACCACGCTCAGCTGCGCGCCCATGTCGTTCCAGACGCCATCGTTGTTTGATCCTTTCACATGGAAAACATAGGTCCCGGGCGGAACGTTTGTATAGTAGGCCACGCCTCGCGTGCCGGCTTTCACCCAGTCTCTGTCCAGCCCCTTCAACATGTACATGTACTGGTTCTTTTTCGATGAAGAGTAATTCAATGCAACAAACCCGAACGAGAAAAAGTTCTCCGTATACGAAAGCTCAATACGGTCTGTCATGTAGATGGGGCGTGAGAGCGCGACAGGTCTGTCAAAGACGGAGAATCCCGTAAGGACTACGGGCGGAACAACGGTGTTGTTGCGAATACTGTCCGGGTGAAAAATGCTCAGTCCCGAGACTCCTCCGAAGAGCATAGTTCCATCTGCGAGGCTGCCGTAGGCGCCATGATCGAACTCGTTGCTGTGCAGTCCGTCATCGACGTCGAAATTCCGGAATTCTCCGGTGGAAGGAGTGAACCGTGACATGCCGCGGTTGGTACTCACCCAGAGGTTGCCGTGCTCATCGGGCAGGATTCCCAGGACAACATTGTTTGGCAGTCCATCGGTCTCCGTATACGCATGGAATCTCTTCGTGACCGGATCGAACCGATTCAACCCTCCGCCATGGGTCCCGAGCCACAAGTATCCATCCGTGCCTTCGGTAATGCAGAGGACGGAATTGTTGCTCAGGCTGTTGCTGTCTGCCGGACTGCTGATGAATGCTTCAAACCGATCGGTGGCCTCATCGAACCTGTAGAGTCCTCTCGTCCACGTGCCTATCCAGAGAGTACCCTTGCTGTCGACGCACAACGACCAGATCCAGTTTCCCCCGAGGGCGCCGGGGGAGTTGGAATATCGATACCGGGCGAATCCCTTGTGCCCGGGATCGAACCGGTTCAAACCGCCTCCATTTGTCCCGGCCCAGAGAGCGCCATGGTGGTCTTCAGCAAGGGCGATCACGGTATTCTCCGAGAGCGACCAGGGGTTTGCCGGATCATGCACATAACGGACGAAGCGGCTTGCGTGAGGAGCGAGTGAGTTCAGGCCGTGTCCCAGCGTCCCGACCCACAAGGTTCCATTGCGCTGCTCCAGCACAGAAAGAACCTGGTCACTGCTCAAGGTACCGGCATCTCTCGAATCGTACCTGTGTGCCTTTGATGCTTTGAACCGCTTGTCAAGATACCTGACGCCTCCCCCGTTCATTCCAATCCACACTCCTCCGCCGGGACTGTGCGCGATACTCCTGATGTTCACGAATCCGGCAGCATCGTTCTGCAGCGTGCTGTACTGGAAGAACTTGTCAGCCCGGGGGTCGTAGCAGGAGATACCACCGCTCGTCCCGAACCAGACGGTTCCGGACCGATCTTCCGCTATCGAGAGAACATCGTTCCTGAGAGGCCCAGCGGCAGGGTTTATCCCGCCCCGGAACGTCGTCCATGCAGGTGCGTCCCGATCAAGCCGGCAAACAGCCCCCTGGTACGTGCCCACCCAGAAATCACCCCTGCTGTCTTCCAGCAAACAGGCAACGTTGTTGCTGCTGAGGCTCCTGGGGTCGGCCGCGTTGTGCCTGAAGTGCCGGAAAGTTTTCCGTTTCAAGTCGTAACAGTCAAGCCCGTCGCGCGTCGCGATCCAAAGTGATTGGTGTCTGTCGATTCGAAGATCCCAGATCATATTGTGGCACAGGGTGGTGGAATCTCCGGGGACACTCGTGAAGCTGGTGAAGTTGGACAGGCCTGCGTCAAGCATGGCGAGGCCATCCCACGTTCCGATCCAGAGGTTGCCCTGCGCATCTTGCTTGATAGAGGAAACGAAATTGCTCGACAGGCTGTTCGTGTTGGCCGGGTCGCGATGATACCGGACGAACCCGTTGGATCCTGAATCGAGGCGGCACAGGCCGCCCCCCCAGGTTCCTACCCAGAGAGTCCCGCGGGCATCCTCATACAGAGCCGTCACATTGTCGTTGCTGAGGCTTGTGGAATCGTCCGGGTCGTTCCGATACTGGATGAACCTGGCCGTGGAAACCTCGTAACGGTTCAGTCCCCCTTTGAGCGTGCCGATCCAGAGATCGCCGCTGTTGCTGCGGAGAAGCCGCCAGATGTAGTTGTCTGAGATAGAGAAGGAATCGGCAGGGTTATGGCGATATACGGTGAATCGGTACCCGTCGTACTTGTTTAGGCCGTCTTCTGTCCCGAACCAGAGAAATCCGGTACGGTCCTGTGTGATGCACTGGATGCTCGATTGGGAAAGGCCAAGGTCCTGGGGCAGGTGACGGAACCGGATGGCCGGAGGTTGGGCATCGCCTTTGTCGGGGAGTAGCGCCAGCAAGACACTCAAGATGAACCACAGAACTGGATCTCGAACGTTCCCCCAATTCCAGCCTTCCATACGGATCCCACGACGCGTTATGACAAAGGACAATCTGTTAATATACAAAATCGCAAATATCGTGTCAATAAAGTCTCCCCGGAAGTGACCTACACGCTGAAAAACCGAAATGGGGAAGACCGACAATCTATTCGAGTGTACCCTGCCATGGCTACTCCACTGTCACCTCCATGCCGGCCCCGCGCAATGAGTCCGACTCCGCACGGATATGAATTGCGCCCTTGCCTGATTCTACGCTCCGGACAATCAGCAGGGCTTGTCCGTGAAAGACTCTACATCGGGATGATTGGAACGAATCATGACTTGTCGGGTCTCCATTCGCCGTGGCGGCGATCCGGCCCGCTCCGCTAACGCTGAACCGTATGAGATCGCCGGCGGTGGGAACACGATGCCCCCGCGAATCGACCGCCGTGACCGTGACATAGGTTAGATCTTTGCCATCCGATTTGACCGATGTCCTGTCCGCTGCAAGAGCCAGGGCCACAGCCGGGCCTGTGGTCCTGACAGTGTCGGAGGCCCATATGCGCCCCGCTTTGTATGCAATCACGCTCAACATGCCTGGCTCATAGTGCACGTCATCCCAACGAAGTCGATATTCGAAAGGCTTCAATGATTTTCCGCCGAGCGATCGGCCGTTCAGAAAGACTTCTGCCGAATCGCCTGACGTGTAAACATGTACCGGCGTGACCTGATTGGCTCTCTCTGGCCAGTTCCAGTGGGGAAGGATATGCGCCATGGGAAGATCGGGGCGCCAGCGGGCCTGATAAAGGTAGAAGCGGTCCTTCTTGAATCCACACAGATCCATGATTCCGAAATATGAACTGCGTGAAGCCGTGGGGTCGTTGCCATACGGCGTGGGCTCTCCAAGGTAGTCAAAGCCGGTCCAGACAAACTCTCCCGCGACGGAAGGATTCCTGTCCTCTGCTTCGAATTCAACATCCGGGATGGTGGCCCAGGGTGGAGCTGTAAAATTGTACGAGCTCACTTGCTGGTTCATCGCACCCTGGGACTTGTCGCTGCTGATCGGAAAGAAGTATTCTCCGAACGTGCTTACGCAGGATGACGTTTCGCTGCCGTACAATGGTTTAGACGGGTTCGTGTTTCGAAATTTCGCGTAGAGGTGAGGCTTGTAATTATAGCCAAACACATCCACCGAGTCCTGAAAGCCATTGAACCCGGCTTCCGGATTATCGCATCCTGCAGTGACCGGACGGGTGGGATCTTCCGAACGGAAGATCGCGCGGAGTTTCCCCATGAGCATCCCGTTCTGCTGTTCACGCACTTCATTGCCGGCGCTCCAGAGGATGACGCTGGGATGATTCCGGTCGCGTCGGACGAAGGCGCGGATGTCCTTTTCATGCCACTCTTTGAAGAGCGTGTTGTAATCGTTCGGCGTTTTTCCTTGCTCCCAGCAATCAAAAGCTTCGTCCACCACAAGCATTCCCATCCTGTCGCAGAGGTCCAGCAACTCGGAAGCCGGAGGATTGTGACTCGTTCGGATGGCGTTGCAGCCCATTTCTTTGAGCAGCTCGATCTGCCGCTCGAGAGCGCGCTCGTTGACCGCCGCCCCCAGGGGGCCCAGGTCGTGGTGATTGCACACGCCGTTGATCTGAACTCTTGTCCCGTTCAGCAGAAGCCCATTGTACGGGGTAAAAAAAGCTGCACGGATGCCGAAGGTTGTCCGGCGAGAATCGATAATCCGTCCGTTCTGACGGAGCGAGATCCGCGCCTGATACAGATGCGGAGAGGAGAGATCCCAGATTTTTGGGGGTATGATCGTTACATCGATGTGCCCTTTTTCCGTTCCGTTCGGAGGCACGTGTACTGTTGCTTCAGGGGCTGACGGGAACACTCCCTCACTGGATGCTTCAGAGTCCAGGATTTCCGCCAGGACCGTTACTTCGGCAGGGGCATCGGATTGATTGTCGATCTCCGTGGAAATATGGACAAGGGCCTCTTCTTGCGTGAAGGAGGGGACGGTCACGAAGATCCCATTGTACGCCACATGCACGGGAGCCGTCTTGACGAACCAGACATTTCTATAGAGGCCGCCGCCTGGATACCAGCGAGAGGAAGTGGGTGGGTTGTCCAGTCGCACTGCGAGGATGTTATCTCCTTCAAAACGGATGTGCGGTGTGAGTTCGATGCGGAACGGCGCATACCCGTATGGCCACTCGCCGATGTAAGCACCGTTCAACCAGACCTTCGCATGGGACATTGCTCCATCGAAGTCGACGAAGTAGCGCTTTCCTTTGTCCTCGGATGATACCGCAAAGTGTTTGCGGTACCAGCCGATGCCTACCCAGGGAAGTTTTCCCGTGCTTCCCGGAAGCTCGTCGCGGAATGGCCCTTCAATGCCCCAGTCGTGGGGAAGATCGAGCTTCCGCCATGCTGTGTCGGCGAGATCAGTGCTTTCAAGCCCTACCGGTTCGCTCCTGGAAGAGCCATCCGGCATGGCTCCAAAGCGGGCGAAGAGCCATCCCTTGTTAAATGACTCGCGCCCGTCGTTGCCGCCTTCCCCGGAGGGAGATCCACAGGAAAGGAGGGAGAGAGATACTGCAAGAAACAAGGCGGGCGCAACCCAGTGCTTGGTCATACATCTTCTCCTATGGTGAAAGAAGGACAGACTGGATTTCGGCGCCAATCCGGACTGGATTCTTTCGGGGAAGGATTACGAGCTGAATCCCCTCGAGCCTGCGGAGATCAGGATATTTTTCGCCGGCCGTTGCTTTCCACGCCGTCGGCAGAAAGCGCGGGTAGGAATCGGGCAGCATCAGCGCGTCACACTTCTTGAAGGCGTGGAGGGGCAGGACGTCCTCGTTCCAATCCGTTTGAATGTACGCATCCGCACCAAATCCGGCGGCTAGCCTTGCCATCGAGAAGTTGAAGGAGCTTCGGGGTTGCGAAGTGCACCTGACGCACATTCCTCCCCCCGGGGACGAAGCCGGTCTTCGAAAGCTCGGGGTTAACCTGACAAGTGATGCCCAGTTCGTGACGAATCAGCTGTTTGGCGAGGGATCCTGAGGGACCGCGAACCGCTATTCACGAACGGTTTCTGATTTCTGTCTTCTGGCTTCCTCTTGTCCCTGCACGGGCAAGCTGACGCGGAACTCGGTGCGGCCCGGCACATTCTCGACTTC
>JAGDMJ010000072.1 GCA_017860555.1 Bacteroidota bacterium | reverse complement strand
ATGAAATGCTTCTTGTTCTGTGAGTCGAACGAGGACAACCGGCCGTTGTCTCTCCGGGCCGCAAAGTAATCAAAGAGAGTGCTGGATACCCTGTCGTAATCCTTCGATTTGAGCGCTTTCTGCAGGGCGGGTTCGATGGTCTTGATGCGGAGCGAATGGACCAGTTCCTCGTCACTGATGTACCGGATCTTCTTCTGAAAGTAGTCTTTCTCGATCAGGATGTCATGCCATTCGGAGAGAGAGAGTTTCAGATCCCAACCTGATCGATCGCCGTGGGCGACTTCCCGCCTGCAGAGGGGACAGTGCCACTTTGCTCCCACCTGATAGACGTTCGACTGGAGCGAGATCGTGGGGCCGGATCGGTCCGGTTCTCCCGAGTGAAGGATCGACGAAAAGCAGGAGATTGACAGGAAAACGCGGAGAAGGAATCCGGCCTTCGTCATAGTCGGCCTCTGTATTTTGGAAGGGTAAGCAGACGCCAAGATAGCGAAGAAGGGCGCGAGAGTCAACTCATTGATTTTGCCATTCCCCTGGACTATCTTCATTGCGATAGGAATATTCCTCCTGGAATATCACCTGATGACGATGGGATGTCAACCATTCCCGGAGCAGACGATGCCGACAGCTTCCGAAGTCTCTCAAATACTCAATGACACTGAAACGTACCTGACCGGATCTCTCCTTCCGTTTTGGATGGAGCGGTCGCCAGATCCCGTGTCCGGCGGATTTCTTCCGTTCTTCGATGGTCAGGGCAAGCCAACAGGGGAGACGGAAAAGACATTTCTCTCGCAGATACGGATGCTCTACACTATGTCAAGCGCGCACCGTGCTGGCTATGGGGAGGGCCGCTGTGCCGAGCTGGCGAACCGGTGTGCCCGGTTCATCCTGGATCATTACTGGGATACCGAGCATGGCGGGTGGTACTGGATCGCGGATCGGGAAGGGCGCCCCACGAACAGATCCAAGGTCGGATACGGGCACTGTTTCGGAATCTATGCCTTTAGTGAGTACTTTCTGGCCACAGGAAATGCTGAAGGGAAGAAGGCCGCCCGCGCAACATATCAGACCGTGTGCGAACACATGGTGGATACGCAACACGGGGGATTCATCGAGCTCATGGAGCGGGATTGGCAGCCCGTACCCGGCGGCAGGTTCGGCGGCGACCGGAAAAGCCTGGATGTTCATATGCACATGATGGAGGCTCTGACCACGTACTATGAAATGACCGGCCATCCGACGCACAGGCGCCGTCTGCTGGAGATCATCGATCTCTTGCTCTCCGCAATGCTCCGTCCCGGTTCCGGAACAGGGTACTCCCAGTTTGATTATGCCTTTCGTCCTTTGCCCGCGATCATTTTTGCGACGACATGGGGACGCGACGCCAAACCGGAAGGAGGAGACGTTCACCCGATTGACTTCACCTCCTACGGCCACAACGTTGAGCTTGCCTGGCTCCTCCTGCACGCCGGTGATATTCTCGGAGTGCCCCGGCCCACCTATGAACCGATACTCAGAAATATGTGTGACCATTGCCTCCGCTTTGGACTGGACCAGGAGTATGGAGGGGTCTACTGTGAGGGACCGGATCAAGCACCAACGACACGCACGCAGAAGCAATTCTGGCAGCAGGCAGAGGCCATGATCGGCATGCTGGATGCCTATTTGTCTTTCGGGGAAGAACGATACTGGAAGGCCTTCCGGAATATTTATGACTTCGTCTTCACGCACATGGTGAATATAAAGGCTGGAGGAGAGTGGTATGAGCGGGTGGACCGGGAAGGGAACGTCGTGGACAGCGCCCTCGGGCACGGCTGGAAAGTGAATTACCACACTGTGAGGGGCATGATCCAGGTGATCCGGCGGCTGAGAAAGGTCGTTGCTGCCTAGGCCAAACGCTGCATGTCTTCATCGTTGAAGACAGCAATCGTGCTTCTTGATCAGTAACTGAGAATGCACCGCAACGCAAACGGTGCTACCATAGTTACTCACCGCATGGCTATCCTTGTCTATGCGGCTTCTCTTCAGTTGCCTGAATCTCAACGACGGTAATGTCATCGGACGCGGGGTGGCCCGACGCGAATGAGCGAACATCGTCCAGCAGCGTCTCGACTGTTGCCCAGGCCCCGGCAAAATGGCTCCGGAGCTTTGATTCGCCATACTGCTCCGACGAGGAGTTCATTGCTTCGGTGACACCATCAGAATAGAGAACGAGACGGCTTCCCGGTTCCAGATGGACCGTCCGTTCCGAAAAACAACCCTCCTGAATCCCCAGGGGCAACCCCGCCTCCGTTGCCAGGAACCTGGCTTCCCCCGAATCAACAAGGAGGGGGTGAGGATGGCCCCCATTCGCGAAGACGAAGGTGCGGTTGCTGGCATCCAGGATGCCATAGATCATGGTGACGAACCTGGTCGTTGGGAAGTCCTTCAAAAGAACTCCGTTCACGTGTGACAGCACCTCTCCGGGCGGCTGCCCGGCTTCGCATGCGAGGCGCAAGACGGTTCGCGTCGACGACATCAGCAGCGCGGCCCCCATACCTTTGCCCGAGACATCCGCGAGTACCACCGCCAGACGGCCATCAGGGAGCGGAATGTAGTCGAACCAGTCGCCGCCGACCTCCCGGGAGGGGAGACATATGCCGCCGAGCGAGAACCCGGCGATGACGGGAGGCGTGCCGGGCAACAAGCCCAGTTGGATTCGTTGAGCCTCACGCAGCTCCTTTTGCATCAGTTCTTTTTCCCTGCGTTCCTTCTGGAACATCCGGGCGTTCTCGATGGCTGTGGCAATATGCCCGGCCAGGGCCTCAAGAAGTTTGATACGATCCGGGGAAAAAGCGTTGAGCTCGTTATGCTGGGCATTGAAGACCCCGATGAGCTGGCCGCGTGATTTGAGAGGGATGTCCACCTCCGAACGGGTCAAGTGTTCGCTTACCTGATAGTACGGGTCGACGCTCACGTCCGGTGCGTAGTACGTTTCGCCTGTTGCCGCAACGTGCCCGACCATCCCATACTCCCCGATCGTGAAGCGGTCCCCTTTCATGTGATATTTGACGGTCCACCCCCGAACAGCGGCGATGACGATCTCGTTCGTGGCGTCGTCTTTCAGCAGGACGGCCGAACGCGAACAACCGAATGTCTCCGCGACATCGCTGACGATATCTTCAAGGAGGGCGTCAAGGTCCAGATTTGCATTGATCCTCTGGGCGACGCGTTGAAGCAGAAAGAGCTCCTGTATCAGTTGGTTCTTCTCTTCAGTCACAGCCATTTCTCCTCATTCTCGGGGCATTCTACTGAGCCCGGATGGCAGTCTCATTGCGGTCGGTCGCGGGGCCGGCCACTCGCAAAAGAAGAAACAGCATGGGATCGGTGTGTGTTCCGCGATACCTGGCCGGGGCATCGATCCGGGGGGTCGGCGCAGGCGAAAGCCGAGGAACTCAGGTTGCCGGGATCGGGTCATCCACAGCCGTATGACTGCGAGAGCACGCTCTGGTTTTCATTGCATTAGTCTCCATGGTTCGGTATCATTTCACATCCGGGAGGCCTCGCCCTGGAATTCTCATGACAGGGCTCTTTTTCGGGAACCAGCCATGCCCACAAACCAACTACCCCCATGAACCGACGAGATTCGTTGAAGTATCTGGGTACGACCCTTGCCGCACTGCCACTTGCCCAGGTGCATACACTTGAGAAGTTCGAGCACATGTCCATCACGCTCGATGATGCCGTGTTGACACAACTCGATGCGCTTCGGTCCGAAGCTCCATGTCGATCCGAGATCCGGATGGAGCGTGGCGGCGCACGGTTGTACATCAATGGACGGGAGGAATTTCCATTTTTCGCCGTCAGTTCCAGTCCGCTCCGGACTGCGAGGAGTTACCGGGAGGCCGGTATGCGCATCCTGCATCCGCTGATCGGGCTTGAGCCCGGCTGGACCGGGCCGGAGAAATATGACTGGACGCAGTACGACAAATACTTCGCGAAGTTGCTTGAGCTCGTCCCCGACGCATTGATCTTTCCCCGTATCCACCTCTACGCTCCGGTCTGGTGGAAAGAGACGCACCCTGAAGAACTCATCAAATGCGGCCTTCCGGTTCCCGCCAGCGAGTACAAGGTACCGCCGCAGTGGGTTGACAAGGAGGCCGGACTCAACTGGGCGCTGAACGATCCGTACGGTGCATCGTTCGCCTCGGAAATCTGGAAACGCGAGACGTCGGACATGCTTCGAAATTTCATGAGACACCTCGAGGCTTCTCCCTTGAAAGCCAGAATCATGGGGTACCACGTCTCAGGGATGCATACCGGCGAGTGGCATTACCTTGGCTGCCGGTGGTTTCCTGATTACAGTGCACCGATGGAAAAGACGGCTGGACCCATCCCGTCCGTCGAGAGGCGGATCGACAAGGAGGGGCCTTTGCTGCGCAACCCCGAAACCGATGCCGATGTGATCAGCTTTCTCACGAAGTATCACGCCAACACCGCGAACACGGTCGCGGCATTTGCAAAGATCATAAAGGAAGAGAGTGGCAGACGTGTCATTTGCGGGACATTCTTCTGTTATGTTCTGGAAAACGTGATGATTCATGAAGCAGGCCACCTGGTCCCGGAGCCGGTGCTTCGATCTCCCGATATCGATTTCATTGCCACACCATACACGTATCAGCGGAGCAATGTTCCGGGCAACAAGCGCTGGGACAGTGATGTGATCGACGATGCGGGGAACTGGCTCGGCCGTGCCCGTGGGGTTGGCGGCGACGGCGCGTACCGCGTGCTCAGCGAATCCATCCGGCGCAACAACAAAATGTTCATTTCGGAGATCGACTGCAGTACCTACGTGGAGCCATACCGGCGCAGCGAGGGAGGCTCCGGCTCGGAAACCGTCGAGGGAACCCTGAAAATACTTCGCCGCGATATCGGTCAGGTCTTTGCGACAGGGCATGCGGGCTGGCTGTTCGATTTTGGGCACCTGAATCCTCCATTCCTGGCCGGCAGGAGCTGGTATGACGATCCGCCGATGATCCGGGAGATCCGGTCGCTGTTGACGCTGGGAGAAAACCAGCGTCCGAAGCTCGACATCAGTCCGGTTGCTGAGATCGCCGCCGTGTACGAACCGAAGTCATGGCTCGCGACCAAGAGCTGGAAGGCAGAAGAGCCGTGGGACACCTATGGCATCGTGATCAGCGATTTCATCGGTCACTGGATGGTCAATTCGCAAGCGCGGACGATCAACCGGATTGGTGCACCGGCGGATTTTGTCCACCGTTTCGACCTCACTCCGGAAGACCGGAAGCGTTTCAAGCTCTATCTTATGGTCAACACATTTTTCCTGACACCCGAGGAAGTACGAGAGCTGCGGAAGCTCTTCGAGGGGAGCGGTGCGACCGTAGTCTGGTTCTATGCGCCGGGATACATTGGCCCGCGAACGTTCGAGCCATCCCAGATGGAGGAGTTGACCGGCTTCCAATTCAAGCGGATGGACGCACCCGGTCCCATGATGATCCGTTGCAAGGTCGAAGAAAACGAATGCAAGTTCTTCCGGGATTTTGGCACGAAAAAAGCACAATACCCCCGCTTTGCGGTCGTACCGCGCGAAGGAGAAACGTTCCGAATCCATGGCACCTGGAGCGACAGCGAGGAGATCGCGTTCGCGAGCAAGAAATACAATGGCTTTACCTCGGTCTATGCGGGAACGGGACCGATGCCGGTCGAGCTCCTGCGGTGGATTGCCGGACGGGCGGGGGTGATGCTCTGGAGTACCGAACCGGACAACGTGCGCGCGACAAAAGATGCAGCTATGCTGGTTGCCTCGGACAAGGGGGAGCGGACGTTCCGGCTTCCGCGCCCGATGGCTCCTGCGGAAGGAGGCGCGGCAGCCACCGAGCACAGGCTGTCGATGGAGTTTGGAGAGGTGAAGCTGTTTGTGGCAAAGGTATAAGGTGCCGGACGGCGGCTCGCTACGGAATCCCGGACGGGATTCCATTGTTAATTCAAGCGGAATGCATTGTCGGAAAAATCTCACAGAGGAGAGGCCATGATCCGTCACCATCAATGGTTAGTTCTTTGCCTGCTTGCCACGCTGGTGGCACCGCTTGTCTACGCTCAAACGACAGCAGCATACGATTCCCTTCTTGCAAACCGCCTGGGAGCCGACAAGATCGGCATGAAAGTCTACGTCATGGCATTCCTGAAGAAGGGACCGAACCGGTCTCAGGATTCAACGGAAGCGGAGCGGTTACAGGCAGCGCACATGGCGAATATACGGCGGATGGCGGAGGAAGGATCCCTGGTGCTGGCAGGCCCGTTCATGGACGACGGTGAACTGCGCGGCATCTATGTGTTCAATGTCTCGACGGTCGATTCGGCGCGTGCGCTGACGGAAACAGATCCTGCCGTCAAGGCCGGACGGCTTGCCATGGAACTCCATCCGTGGTATGGATCGGCTGCGCTCATGGAAGTGAGCCGGATCCATAACACACTGCGGCGACAGTAGGTCCCATTGCTGAAGCCTTTCCGGAAGCGTTTCTTCGCTTACCCTCTTCAAGAGAAGAATCGAACCCCGGCCGCGGAACGATCTTTTCTGACCCGCCACGACCGCCGATTCTATTCTCGGAAATCATCCAACGACAGCGCTCTGAACACAATCCCTTCGTAGGGGCTCCGTATCCCTGCCTCAAACAGGAGGGCGAGGCCTCCTGTAGGCAAGACAACCAGATTGGAGTATGCTGAAGGTCCCTCGTACACCACGCACTTCCGTTTCCAGGATTCTCCCAGGTCATCAGAGATCCGCACGGTCATGTTAATCCGGGAGTCACGACTGGCAGGGTTCGAGAAAGCCAGCAACGGCTTCTGCCCTTGCCGATCAAACCGGATAAGGCTGGCCTGGCACACGGGTTCAACCAGAGCGGTGTCACCCTTCAGCTCGGACCAGGTCGTGCCCCCGTCTGTGCTGGTTGATGTCTGCCGGATTCGCACCGAGGTGTAGTTGCGCATGTTCAACAGCAACGTGCCTCCCGGCAATTCCGTGATCGTGCACTCGTTCACCTGGTCAGAAGGTGTGCTGCCTCCGAGAACCCAGCTCAGTCCGCCATCATCAGAATGGATTGTGTGCGAAAAGTATTTCTTCGTTTCCGCTTCGATATGGTCACAGGGTATGATAAGCCTTCCGCTGAACTTACCCTCGACAACCTGAATGCCGTTGACCGGGCCCGTGGCATACCAGGTCCACCCAGGTTTCTTTGCATCCACAGTGATCTCTCCGGGTGTTGACCAACTCATGCCATCATCCAACGAATGCATGAGGAACACCCTGCGGGTATCCCGACTACTTCCGTCGATAATGTGCGGCTCATGGTCCGTTTCCAGATTCCAGGTCGAGAGGAGGATGATCCTTCCGGTCTTGCGGTCGACGACTGGTGCTGGGTTGCCGCAGGTGTTGGCTCCATCGCTCCAGACCACGATCAACGCCGACCAGGTCTTTCCGCTGTCAAGCGAGCGCTTGACCACCAGATCGATATCACCCGCGTCACCGCAACCGTTTCTCCTCCCTTCGGCAAACGCGAGCAGAGTTCCCCGGTTGGATGTGACAATGGCAGGAATGCGGAAGCATTGATAGCCTTCTTCCCCGCTCCTGTAGAGATGATCCAGATGCCGTGGCGGAGGCTGGCAACCTGCCGACACAACCGCAATGGACAACAATAGAAGAACCGATATCCAGATGTATGGCATTGCAGGTCTCTGTTGTTGAGATAACGAAATGGAGCGGCTAGTCCAGAATGATCTCATCTGCGAACAGCCACGCTTTGTTGCCGGCCCCGGAATGCCAGGAAGGGCAGACGCCGATATTTCGAGCTGTCACCCGCACATAGCGGACCGGACTCGTCGGCGTCTCAGCGTGAATGTCCCGCACTCCTACCTTGGGATTGAGCCCGTTGGAAGGTATCTCGACTTTCTTCACCACGGTGAATGTGCTGCCGTCGCGGGACACTGCAATTTCAACTTCCTTCGGAAGGAATATCCACGCCGGCTGGTTTTCGAGGAAAGTGGCCGTGATGTGCCGGACGGCCAATGCTTCACCAAGATCAATTCGGGCATCCAGATCGACGCCTTCAAACGCTTGCCAGGCGCCATCGGCATGGTCGAGGCTTCCTCGAATGCCGTCGATCAACGTGTTGTTCCCCGCGCCAGGGTATCGGCCGCTGTATGGGTGGGCCAGCGTGATCGTTTTTCCCTGGGCGAGGTTGGATACCCCTCCGCTTCTCCCTGATCCCGCTCTGCCGGGAGGACGTACTCCGCGACCCCGAACGCCTGTAATGCTGTCACCGAGCTCTTCCCGGGCTGTAGCACCCAGTGCGGTGAGGCGGGCGACGATCTCCTGATGCTGAGCTGCGACGTTCTGGTTCTCGCCAATATCATCCTCCAGATTGTACAACTCCAACCCGGTCTCCTCTTTGCCATACCGACCTGGATGTCTATCCTTGCCTGGTTCACCGCTCCTTATGGAGCTGTATGCGTGAGGAAAATGTAGCTTCCATTTGCCTGATCTGACAGCCTGGAGCTCACCGCCGTAGTAGTAGTAGAAGGTCTCACGCGGGTTGGCTTCGTTGTCCCCCTTCATCAGGGGGAGGATGTTCACGCCATCGATGGTTTTTGATGGCAAATCAGCACCAGCGATAGCAGAGATCGTAGGGAGGAGGTCGATCGTCGAAGCGATCCTACGGCACACGGTACCTTCAGGGATCTTTCCGGGCCAGCGCATGATGCATGGGACGCGCGTTCCGCCCTCCCACATGGTCCCTTTTCCTTCGCGAAGCCGTCCTGAGGAACCTCCATGGTTGCCGAACCTCAGCCATGGGCCATTATCGCTGGCGAAGATCACCAACGTGTTTTCGTCGACACCCGCTTTTGAAACTGCACGGAAGATCTCCCCCACAGACCAGTCGACCTCCATGATGACGTCGCCATACATTCCCTGTTCGCTCTTCCCAAGGAATTTCGAGGACACGCCGAGCGGGACATGGGGCATGGAATGCGCGAGGTAAAGGAAGAATGGCTTTTCCGTGTGACGCTCGATGAAGTGTACCGCCCTCTCCGTATAGAGCGTCGTTAGCTTGCTCTGGTCGTCGAGTGTTCGGATTTCCGAAACCTTCTCATTTCCCTCGATGAGAGGGAGCGGAGGATAACTGCTCTGTGCGCCGGATTCCATCGGCTGACCATCGAAGTCCACCGGCCACATATCATTCGAGTATGGCAGGCCGAAGTACTCGTCAAAACCGTGTTGCAGCGGGAGGAATTCCCGGTGATGACCAAGATGCCACTTCCCATACATCCCCGTGGCGTACCCCTTCCGCTTGAGGAGCGTGGCGATGGTTTCTTCCTCCGGGTTCAGTCCCACCGTCGCCCAGGGCATGAGCGCCCCCTGAATGCTCACGCGCTCCGAATAGCAGCCTGTCAGGAGCCCGGCCCGTGATGCGCTGGATACCGCCTGAGTGACATAGAAGTCCGTGAACATGATTCCTTCTGAAGCCATCCGGTCAAGGTTGGGTGTTGCAAAACCCCGGGCCCCATACTTCCCGATGTCGCCGTATCCCTGATCATCAGTCAGGATGATGATAATATTGGGTGGCCGGGACTGCTCGGTACCTGTGTGACATTCGGAAAAGGTGAGGAGGGAGCCTGCGGCTCCGAGGGTCTTTAGGAAATCGCGACGGTTTTGGTGTTCGGGGAGATTCATGGTGTAGGAACCTCACAGTGTTTTCTACGGCCGGATCCAGGCGCTGCCCACGCCAGTGTATGTGATCGGGAAGAACAATCTGACAGCCCGACTCTTCATAACGAGAGCTCAGTCCCAGTTGAAGTCATATGTCCGGCCGTCGAGCTTCCATTTCGTGGGAACCTGACGCTCCATCCAGTCGAGAGGTTCGGCCAGTGTAAGCGGCCGTGACGCAAGTGCAAACGACTCTTTGATCACTCTTTTCTGCTCGTTGCCAACGGCTTCCGGTTGAGCAGAAACGAAGAGCGGGGTGCCGCTGGACGCCACAAGCTGCATCCACTGCTTGTTCTTCTCCCATGGGACGAGCTTCGTCAATCCCACGCAATCCGGGTCAGCGGAGTACAATGCCCCATGGTGCACACCTCGAAACGCCAGCGTGTTGACCCCCATCCTTGGCGTTCTTTCCCATTCACGGCCCGATGTGTCGTCGCCAATCCGGTTGAGCTCGAACAGGCCTGCCGAGAGATGACTGATCGTGTTGCAGCTGATCACGCAGGTGTTGCCGGCGGCCTCACGGATCGTTCCATGGAGGGAAAGGATGATCTCTGCATTTGTCCTGGAGGAATCGTTCATGCTCCACAGCGGTACGGTCATCATCCGGTCTTTCAGCATCTGAAATCCCCATTTGCCAAAAATGTCCCATGTGGTGAAATCGAACTTCACGAGCTCATAACCCCATTGATTGTAGAGCAGGAAGTACTCACGGATACGCTCAAGGTTTTCGGGAATCGTAGGATCAAGCACGGGAAAACGTTCGTCCCGTCCTTGAATGAGGGGCAGCATTAATGTTTTCGGGTCGTTGTGTCCACCGCACAGCGGACGAGTCCAGATCCCGGGACGCATGCCGAGTTGCTTGATTCGCTCGGCCAGCGTCTCCATGTTGCCAAACCGTTTGTCC
>JAGDMJ010000071.1 GCA_017860555.1 Bacteroidota bacterium | reverse complement strand
CGGTCATGAAGATTCTGCTCGTCGACGACGATCCGGTGTACCTGAACTTGCTCGGAGAGATTCTCACTCTCTATTCACATTCCGTTCTCAAGGCGCCGGACGGCGAGGCAGCCTCGGCGATCCTGAAACGCGACCAGGTAGACCTGATTGTCTCCGATGTCAGCATGCCCAAGATGAACGGTGTGCACCTGCACACCTCCATCCGCGAGGACCGGCGCACAAAGAGGATCCCGTTCGTCTGGAATTCTGCCTATCAGGAACTCCGGGACCTGCTCCCCCTCAGCGATCCAACTCTGGATTTCAAGTTCGACAAAGCCGCGCAGCTGTCCGATCTCCTCTATCTCATCGGCCACCTGGAGGCCGCCAGGAGCATCGCAGGGCAGAAAGAACCCCGGCCCCGCGCTGCCGATGAGGCAGTCGATACGCCGATCTACTCGTAGTGGCCCGGACGGAGTCACTGCACGTCGTCGTCGACGACGAGTGACGTGTGCCATCCCTCACCCCCCATAGGCTGCCGCATGACAGCAGAAACAACAGAAGCGCTGCGATCACATGCCACAGCGCTTTCTGCGCGAAGTTGTCCCTGTCATGGAAGCCTGCCTGTCCCGATGAAGGATCTGACGTGCCCCGAATCGAATGGTCGCCGCGCCGCTCAGGTTCATGATCAACGCGAGAGCCGCTGCTAAGATAGCAAAAAGCAATGGAACGGTCAAGGCAGATCGGCGTCTGCCCCGTCCAGCAAGGAAGGCTCGATAGCCTTGGCGGCTTTGGCACCGAGCTTCTTCATCTCTTCGGCCCTGCGCAGCAAGTTCCCTCGTCCCTTGCTGAGCTTGGAGATCGCGTCGTCAAAAGAGTCCTGCGCCGATCGGATCTTGCGGCCGAGCTCAAGCAGGTCAGTAAGGAATCCGACGAATTTGTCATACATCTCACCGCCGAGCCGGGCGATCTCCATCGCGTTCCTGTTCTGGTTCTCCTGCCGCCAGATGCTGGCGATGGTCCGGAGCGTTGCAAGCAGCGTGGAAGTGCTCACGATAATGATGTTCTGCTCGAACGCGTCGGTGTAGAGGTCAGGATCGGCATTCACCGCCTCGTTAAAGGCCGGTTCGACCGGGATGAACATCAAGACAAAGTCGAGCGAGGGCACTTCATAGAGGCGCTGGTAGTTCTTTGCCGCAAGCTCCTTTACATGGCGCCGGACGGACGCCACGTGCTCCTGCAGTTCTGATTCCCTTCCGTTCGCCTCGTCACACGAACAATAGCGCTCGAAAGCCGTGAGGGAGACCTTGGAATCGATGACAAGGTGCTTGTTTTCCGGAAGATGGATCACCACATCTGGCTGGAGCCGACGTCCGTCTTCCGAAAGGTGACTGGACTGTACCGTAAATTCCCTTCCCCGGCTCAGGCCGGATTTTTCCAGGATCCGCTCGAGGATCACTTCACCCCATCCACCCTGGGTTTTCGACTGTCCTTTCAGCGCCGAGGTCAGGTTGCGGGCTTCCTCACCGATGGTTTGATTGAGCTTCTGTAAAGAGAGAAGCTGGTCCTTCAGCGTCTGGTTCTCCCGGATGTTCTCCCGCTGATTGTCGTCAATCCTTTTTTCGAATTTTTCGATAGTCTCTTTGAAGGGGCTGAGGATGTCCCCGAGCCGTTCTCTGTGCTGGTCCTGGAGCTGGCGCGCGCTTTCAAGCAGCAGGCTATCCGCGATGCCCTTGAACTGGTCAGTGAGGGTCTGTTGCATTTCCTGGATTTGTTTCCGCTCGGTCTGGAGTTGATTCTGAAGATGGGCCACATCCGACCGCGACGCAGCGAGCGAAGCGGTCAGGTCGACGGTGGCCTGCCGGGTGCCGGAGAGTTCTGCCTTCGTTTGCTGTAGTTGCTGATCCAGGAGCAGGTTTCGCTCCTGGATCCTGGTCCTTGCAACCAGGCCGCGCCGGAGGAAAAGCCAGAGCACCAGGGCGCCAAGAACCGCACCCGCGGCAAACGAAGGAATGTCCATGGGTCTCTAGAGATATGACACACGCGATTAAGATAGCGCAAAGGTTTGGAGAAGTCAATTGAAGCGATACGGCAGGAGTACGCCGGACGGCCACGTCCACGAAGGCCAGTGACCCCTTGATAGACATGACATTGAAACATCGGGGAGCAGGCGATAGGTCTGGTCTGCCGCAGAAAAAAAACAAGCCGGTTTCCTTTTTCCGGGAAACCGGCTTGTGGGAACACAAAGCGTTGTTACGCGACAGACACTGGTTCGCTCACTTTAAGCACCGAAGCGATCGCTTGAACGAAAGACTCACGCGGGAGTGCCCCCAGTGACATCTGGGGCTTCCCCTCTTTTGGGACAAAGAGGATTGAGGGAATGCTCCGGATGCCAAATACCGCGGCAAGCTCCTGCTCGGCCTCGGTATCGATCTTGTAGAAATTGACTTTGCCGTCGTACTCCTTGCTCAGCCCCTCCAGAATCGGCGAAACCATTTTGCATGGGCCGCACCAGTCCGCGTAGAAGTCAATTATCGCGGGGAGCTCTCCGGCGAATTTCCACTCGCGGTTGTTCTCATAGTCAAATACCTTCTCCAGGAAGGCTTGTTTCGTCAGATGTTCCATGGTGTCCCTTTGGCTCGTTATACGGTTTTTCTCCGGCTCATTGTTTCACTGTATTTGATGCGGAGTCCGAGCAAAAGGGTCAAGAAAACAGTCCTGAAACACCACGGATTACGCCGGGAGGCCCAGAAGTGCCTCGGATATCCCACACTCCCCATCTCGGAGAGCACCCGGGCCTCCCCTGCCCGCCCTCCCTAGTGTGCGACAATCCCGGCCGCTTCATCAATCGCCTGGCGGAACTCGTTCACAGTCTCACCAAAGACCCGCACGGTGGACCGCTGCTTCTTGTCGTCGGCATCGATCCGGGTCTCGGAAATTGCGATGAACTTGCTCCCGTTTTTTGCCTCCCTCACGTCGACGAAGTATGTTGTGCGGCCAGCTTTGACCATTGTGGAAAAGAGAGCGTTGTTGTTCGCGCCGTTATTTGTCATGGAACCCTCCGAAAGGATTATGAGATATTTGGATGGTGAGCGGTAGGAAGGCAAAATCTCATCGCGTCTTGCGAAGCAGAGCGAATGTCACTATTTTTCATGGTACTCAAACTCCATCCCAATGATCAGGATCCTCCACCCATGAGCCCGAGACCAATCAGCCAACTTCTGATCTTCCCTCTCCTTTGTATATACAATCTCACCCCCCTGTTTTCCGAACCCCAGGGGGACTCAACACGAAATATTTCTTCAAAGGCACCGGCCTGGGATGTCACGAGCCCACACGGTCCTGCCAAGACCATCGAATTTGACACGGACGAAGGCACCTGGATCTCTCTGGATGTCAGCCCGGATGGGAAGAAGATCGTTTTTGACCTGTTGGGGGACATTTACAGCATGCCTGTTGGCGGTGGCGAAGCGACCCTGCTTTCCGGCGGCCCGGCAATGGAGATCCAACCGCGCTTCAGTCCGGATGGGTCGAAGATCTCCTTCACCAGTGACCGGGCAGGCGGCGACAACATCTGGATCATGGATGCCACCGGCTCGAACGCGCGCGCGGTGACCAAAGAGAGCGTCCGCCTGTTGAATAATGCCGTCTGGACCCCTGATGGCCAGTTCCTGATCGCCCGGAAACATTTCGTGAACACCCGGTCCCTGGGGGCCGGCGAGATGTGGATGTATCACATCAGCGGAGGAGATGGCGTCCAGTTGACGAAGAGGAGGAACTGGCAGCAGGACGCAGGCGAGCCTTGCCTCTCCCCGGATGGACGCTTTCTGTTCTACAGCGAGGACGTCAGCCCCGGCGGCGCGTTCGAGTATAATCGTGATCCGTACGGTATCATCTACGTCATCAACAGACTGGACAGAGAAACCGGGAAGGTCATCCGCCTCGTTGGTGGGTATGGCGGCTCGGCGCGCCCGCAGATTTCTCCCGACGGGAAGACGCTCGCTTTCGTCCGCCGCGTGCGCCTGAACACAGTCCTCTATCTCCGCAACCTCGAGACAGGAGAAGAATGGCCGATCTTTGACCGGCTGAACCGTGATGCTCAGGAAACATGGGCGATCTTCGGTGTGCACCCGGGCTTCGCCTGGACGCCGGACTGTTCGTTCGTCATGATCTCCGCCAAGGGAAAGATCTGGAAGGTGAATGTGCGGACGAAGGAGGCGCGGGAGATCCCCTTCAGAGTCCGCGTCCGACAAACCGTCACCGAGGCGCTTCGCTTCAAACAGAAAGTTTCGCCGGAGATGTTTGACGTGCGCATGCTCCGGAATGTTACGACATCCCCTGATGGAAAAGCCGTGCTCTACTGCGCGCTCGGTCATGTATGGATCAAGGCTCTCCCGAACGGCGATCCCCGACGGCTCACCGACGAGCGCAACTTCGAATTCTCTCCGGCATTCTCCCCGGATGGAAAGTGGGTTACTTTTGTGAGTTGGACGGACACGGCAAGGGGGAGCGTCCGGAAAGTGAAGTCATCCGGAGGCGCAAGCATCCAACTCACCCGGCGGTTGGGAACGTACGTCGAACCCTCATTTTCCCGTGACGGCACGAAGATCGTGTTCCGGAAATTGGGAGGAGACGCCCTCCGGGGACAAACCTATGCAGATGAGCCGGGTGTCTATGTCATTCCGGCCGGGGGTGGAGAGGCGGTTCTGGTCACGGACGAGGGGGTCAGGCCCCGGTTCAACAGGACAGGTGAGCGCATCTTTCTTGAGTCATTCGAAGGAGAGAAGGCCGCACTCATCAGCGTGAATCTTGCGGGAGAACATCGACGCGTTCATCTCGTGTCCGACAACGCGCAGACGATGGTCCCCTCCCCCGATGAACGGTGGATCGCTTTCACCGAACGATTCAACTCCTACGTCGCCACCCTTCCCCTGACCGGTCAGCCGGTTCAGATAGGGCCGGGGACTTCCGATTTTCCGGTGAAGCGGATCACTCGCGATGCAGGCATGTACCTTCATTGGTCGCCCGACAGCAAAACTGTTTTCTGGTCGCTCGGGCCGGAATTGTTCTCCCGGACTCTCTCAGAGACGTTCGCCTTTGCGGGCAGTCCGACGGACACGATCCCCGAGAATCCGGACACGGCCGGCATCTACATCGGGTTCCAATCCAGATCCGATACCCCGGAAGGAGCGGTCGCCCTGACCGGTGCTACCATCATCACCATGAAGGGAGACGAGGTGGTGAAAAACGCCGTCGTGGTGATTGACCGGAACCGGATCACGGCCCTCGGTCCAAGCGGCACCGTCTCGATACCGCGCGGCGCCCGCGTCGTGGACGTGGCGGGCATGCATATCATGCCGGGAATGATCGATGTCCACGCACACGGTCCGGTGGGAAGTTCCGGAATCATCCCGGAACAGAACTGGGCCCTCTTTGCGAATCTCGCCTACGGCGTGACAACCGAGCACGATCCCTCGAACGACACGGAGCAAATATTCGCTGCATCCGAGATGCAGAAGGCCGGATTGATCACCGGGCCCAGGTTGTTCTCGACGGGGACGATCCTGTACGGCGCCGAAGGGAATTTCAAGGCGGTCGTGAACACCCTGGATGACGCCCGCTCCCATTTGAGGAGGATGAAGGCGGTTGGCGCGTTCAGCGTCAAGAGTTACAACCAACCAAGGCGTGATCAACGGCAGCAAATCATCCAGGCCGGACGCGAGCTGAATATGATGGTCGTGCCGGAGGGTGGATCGACCTTTTTCTGGAACGTCTCGCAAATCCTCGACGGCCATACCGGCATCGAGCATTCCCTGCCTGTCTCACCGCTCTACAAGGATGTCAGAACTCTCTTCGGGCAAAGCACGACCGGGTATACCCCCACCCTCATTGTGAGTTACGGTGGCCTCTGGGGAGAAAACTACTGGTATGCTAACACGCGCGTCTGGGAAAACAACAGGCTGCTGACCTACGTCCCACGCTCCATCGTCGACGCGCGCTCCAGAAGACGGATCGTGGCCAATGATGACGATTGGAACTTCCTGGACAACGCGAAGGAGGCAAAAGCGATCCTGGACGCCGGCGGAAAGGTGCAGCTGGGATCGCATGGGCAGCTTCAAGGACTGGGCGCTCATTGGGAGCTCTGGATGCTCGTGCAGGGAGGCATGACACCCATGGAAGCGATCCGTTGCGCGACGCTCTACGGCGCAGAGTATCTCGGGCTTGATGGCGAGATCGGCTCGTTGGAGCCGGGGAAGCTCGCAGATCTGATCGTCATGGAGAAGGATCCGCTGGCGGACATCAGAAACAGCGATTCCATCCGGTATGTGATGCTCAACGGCAAGCTCTATGACGCCGCCACGATGGATCAGATCGGGGGTCGCCCCACCAAGCGGTCGCCATTCTTCTGGGAAGGAGGAAAAGACCCGGGATCCACGGAACTGATGATGGACCTGGACTGAGAGAAACTCAACGGGAACCCGGGAACGAGGGGCCTTCTACCTCCACAAGGGTGTATGGCCCTTTCGGAATCACCGCGACCGACGCATTCGAGCCGAGGACCTTCATTCCTTCTTCCAGGGCGCTCTCGACCGTCTCCGCCGTCCGGATGAACAACTTGGTCCGGTACTTCCGGTGAATTGTTGGAGAGACGAGAACCACCTCGGCATGCTTCACCGCCTTTGCGCATTCTTCAAGCTGCCACTGGTCGATTACGACGGGGTTCGACATGATGGTGTCGACGAACTGGCTGGCAGTCGTAAAGGAAGTCGCCATAGTCGTGAACTCCGCGCTCCCGAGCCCCTCCGCGCATTCCGCCGCGATGATCAGCAGGCCCCCTTTCCGCAGCACCGGCATCGCTGCCGTCATTCCCTTGACGGCCTGATAGAACGTCAGGTCCAGCGGGTAACCCGCGCTCGTCGTCACGACGATATCGGCCGGTGCCGGGATGGTTGCTCTGACACCGCGCCGCACAAACTCCACCCCTGCCGCGTGTGCGGCAAGCGGGTCTCCTGCGAACAATCCGGTGATCTTCCGGGCCGCGTTGAGTGACACGTTCACAATGAAATCATGCCCCGCCATTCCGGCAATTTCCAGCAGCTCCTGATGCAGCGGATTTCCCTCGATCTGTCCTTCGCGGCAGTGCGGGTCCTCGAGAAACAGCGGACTGTGCAACGCCTTGATCGTCATTTCACCCGCACATCCCGGCGCGATCAGTTTCCGTCCCCCGGAAAAGCCGGCCATCAAATGCGGCTCGATGAAGCCCGTGGTGATTTTGATATCGGCCTCCCAATAGCGCCGGTCGACATACACAGGGGTTTCATGCCGCGTGTATCCGAGAAACTGGTGTTCTCCCGGGATACGCGCGTGATGGTCTACCACGTGGTACCGGCCGAGGATGTCGGATCCGACCATTATGTCGAGCTCCTGGCGGTTTGATTCCCGGTGCAATCCGGTGGCAATGAGGATGGTGATCCGTTCCCGGTCCACGCCCGACTCTTCAAGCGTCCGCAACAAGGGCGGCAGGAGGGTCTTGTTCGGCACCGGGCGGGTGATGTCGCTGATGACCACGCAGGCACTCCTGGCATTCCGGGCAACTATCGAGAGCGATGGCGATCCGATCGGATGCTCGATCGCATGAAGCAGGAACGCGTCGGGGTCTTCGATCGGCGGTATGTCGGCGGGAGTCAAAACCTTCTGCAAGTTTCGGTCCGGGATTTCCACGTCAAGGCCGCCTTGCCCGTACGCCAGGTTAATTTTCATGGACGGTTCCTCGCGGTCGAGTCTGCTTGGAAATTGTACATCGATCCACCAGGTACACGATCGATTTGTAGCTGATGCCGCCATGCAACGTAAGCCCGATCTCGCAGGTCCTGCTGGTGGAGAACCCTTCCTGACAGCTCTCAGGCAGGCTCCTCTTCAAGGATGCGAGAGCGGACCGGTTCAACTCGGGATGCGTGAAGCCACGGTCACCTGCCCAGCCGCAGCATCCCACTTCCTCCGGGATGATGACCGTCTCGGCGCAGAGCGAGGCGACCTTACGCAGGTCAGCCTCGAGTCCCATTTTCGTGGAGGAGCATGTCGTGTGAATCGCTACCGTCTCCGGCAGCCTGCGGAACTCAAGACGATCAACGAGAAAATCCTGGATGAACCGCACGGGTTCATACAGGTGAATCCTTCGGTCGAGCACCTGTTTCATCCGGTAAAGACAGGGGCTCATATCGACGTAGACCGGGTACGCGCCATTCTCCGACACCTTCAGGAGCGCGGCCTCGAGTTCCCGCGCCTTCTTTTCCCCCTGCCGCTTGAATCCTTTGCTGTCGAATGCCATGCCGCAGCAGAGACCGGAGAGATGGTCGGGAAACAACACCCGATACCCGGCCTTTCGGAGAAGCGCATACGTGCGCGTCGTAAGCGAGTCCGCCTCGCTGTAGTCCCTGGACCTCCCCATCGTGCGATTGATGCAGCTCGGAAAATACACGACGGTCGGCTCATCCGGCCCGACCGCGTCGCTGTCGGGGACACGGTCGGCACCCCCGGGCATGTATGGATTCCAGAAAGGAAGCCGTCCGCCTGAAAGCGTCCGGGCCACGTCAGCCGCTCGAGCCATGAACCTCGTCCCGAGAAGACGGTGAAGAGCAGAGACAAAGGAAAGGCCCACACGCATGCCTTCCGTCACCACTCCCATGTGATCGGCGACCCAATCGGCGACACGCAGGGCGCCAGGAGAATGGGAGTGCGAGCGCAGGTCCTTGATGAGGTCCCCCGTGTTGATGCCGACCGGGCAGGCAAGAGAACAGAGGCCGTCCGTCGCGCATGTTTCATCCGCGCCATATTCATAGGAACGCAGGAGTGCCGTGAGACGTGCCGGGTCTCCCTTATCCCTTTTCAACCTGGCGATCTCCCGGTACGCGGCGATCCTGTGTCTGGGGGTGAGGGTCAGATCGCGGGAAGGGCATTGAACCTCGCAGAATCCGCATTCAATGCACTTATCGATCAACGGATGCGCCTCCGGGAGGGGTTTGAGCGATCTCAGATGGGCCTGGGGATCAGCGTTGAGAATGACTCCGGGATTCAGGAGATTCTCCGGATCAAAAATGTCCTTGAGCTCCCGCATGATCGCATACGCTTCGGCCCCCCACTCCAGCTCCACGAAAGGCGCCATGTTCCGCCCGGTGCCATGCTCCGCTTTCAGAGACCCGTCGTACTTCTTCACCACCATCGCCGAAACGTCATTGATGAAGGCCGCATAGCGGGCAACCTCTTCCGGCGCGTTGAAATCCTGGTTGAAGACAAAATGGAGATTCCCTTCGAGCGCGTGGCCGAAGATGATGGCATCGACATAGCCATGCTTCCTGAAGAGCGCTTGAAGATCTGCGGTGGCCTCCGCAAGTCGGGGGACCGGAAAAGCGACGTCTTCGATGATGCACGTCGTGCCTGTGCGCCTCATGGCGCCGACCGAGGGGAAGAGCCCTTTCCTGATGTTCCAAAGCTTCCCAAATTCGTCCGGGATGCTCGTGAAGGCGGGCGGCATGATTATCGGGAGAGCGCCGAGCGCAACAGTGAGGTGGTCGATCTGTTCCGCGAGGAGGTTCGCCTCTGCGGCACGTGTCTCCACGAGCAGTGCGGCGGCGTCCACATCCAGGCGGCGCAGATACTCCGGCATCCCTTCCTTTTCCTCTACGGAACGCAGGGAAGCGCGGTCCATAAGCTCCACGGCCTCCACGGGGCACGATTTCAGGATCTCGACCCCTTTGCATGCATCGACGATGGTGGGAAACAGCAACAACGCGCTTGCCTTGTGCGGTAACTCGGGTACCGTCCGATACGTGATCTCCGCGATGAATCCCAGTGTGCCCTCCGAACCGATCATCAGATGCTGAATGATGTCGATCGGATCCTCAAAATCCACGAACGCGTTCAGGCTGTAGCCCGTGGTGTTTTTCATCTTGAACTTCCGCCGGATACGATCCGCGAGCGGACGATTCGCGGCAATGTTCCGGCGGAGCGCCATCACGCGTTCCACCATGCTGCATTTGGCACGCAGGAATGTGTCCCGGCTGGCCCTGTCCCTGGTATCGACGAGGGTCCCATCCGCCAGGATCAACCTCATCCCGGCAAGCGTTTTGTAGCTGTTCTGGGCCGTGCCGCAACACATGCCGCTTGCGTTGTTGGCGGCAATGCCGCCGATCATCGCCGAATTGATCGATGCCGGATCCGGGCCGATCTTCTTTCCATGAGGCGCGAGCCATACATTGGCACGCGCTCCCACTACCCCGGGCTGAAGAGAGATGGTGGAAGCGTCAGGAGCGATCGAGTAGTTTCTCCAGGAGGGGCCGAGCACGGCAAGAATCGAATCGGAGATCGACTGCCCGGAGAGGCTTGTTCCGGCAGCTCTGAACGTCACCGGCAAGCGCAGCACATGCGACTCGCGGAGTAGCCGCACGACCTCATCCTCGCTCTCCACTTTGACCACGATCCTGGGGACAAGCCGGTAAAAACTCGCATCGGTGCCATAGGTAAGCGTCTGGAGTTCGTCAGTGAGGAGCCGTTCCTCCGGGATGAAGGTGGAGAGGCGCTCATGAAGCGTTCGATATGGCCCGGTCAGATCAGTCACTGTTGCCTGTCCATTTACCGTTCAAGAGTCGCATTGCTCGGATGCGCAGGGAGGCCCTCCTCTGCGATGAGATAACAAAGCAGGGCTTCAACAATCGCGCCCAGTTCCAGTTCGCGGGGGTGAACCTTGTCGACCGTATCGTTG
>JAGDMJ010000070.1 GCA_017860555.1 Bacteroidota bacterium | reverse complement strand
ATCGCGCACTTTCAAGCCCAGCTCACGATAGCGTTTATTCTTGCGTGATCCCGGGCGTCCAAAGATAGCCATCACGCGCGGCCACCAGCGATTGAGCGCTGCCTGGACCTCGGGCTTCGTCTTCGGATCCAGCGCGAGCCGCTTCACCCAGTAATCACCATGCGCCACATGGGTCTGCTCTTCCTTGAAGATCCTGTCGATCTCCCGCCTCCATGGGCCGAACGTTGATTGCTTGACGTCCTCCAGTTGATGGCCGGCCCCGCGGTCCATCAGGAAATTGAACATCACGAAATCGACCCAGCTGTCGATCGAGTAATAGAAGATATTGACGCGTTTGTCGTTTCCTGCCCGGGTTTGCCCGAGGTTGGTATGATCATCGACCCGGTAGGTGAAATCAAATTGCTCGACATAATCGTCGACAGGGACGCCGATATCCTCCAGAAGCCTGTACATGGCTCTTCCATGCCGCACCTCGTCCCGCACGATATTGGACACCACGAGTTTTTCCTCCGTGGTCGGTGCCTTCATGATCCAGGGCACGTACCCGAACCCCCCGGCAAGCTCCGAGTCGGCCTGTTGCGTCATCAGGTTCACCAGCAGTTCGTAATACTCGTCGCTCATCTCATCCACACTTTCGATCGATTCCTTCTTCGAAAGCCTGGCTTTCATGTTCGTCTCTCGCTCCGCCGCCGGAAGCGTTGCTCTCTGCGGGGTGTGCATAGCAGACTCTCCTGTCGATGATCGCTATTTCAATGAACTATTTGAAGAAGTATGGAAATTAATCTGACATAATCAATAACAGCGGAACGGGAGGAACATTCTCTACATGGGGAGGCCGTAGGGGAATTTCAGTAACCCGTTATGTTAGAATGCGTTAGCAAGATGCGTACGAACACAGGGGATACCGAAGTATACACGAGGGATCCACAGATGCAAAGGAGTCGCATACGGCCTGTTCGGTCCTCTCTACTCACCCTCGTCCAGCGCGGGAAACAGCCTTACCAGTACTACGCCATGCCTGGGCACCATGGTCTCGAAACGATCCTTGAATACTCCAAGATCTTTCTGTCTCCAGAGATCACGCACGCGCTGTTTTCCCTTGATCTGCAGCTCAGCCCAGCTTGCGCGGACATTTTCCTTCCTTTCTCCTCTGTTGAAGAGCCCAACAGCCACAGACCCATCTTGAAGTGGTTTTTTCCACACCTCGAGGTTGCCGTTCCGGGCAATTCTGCACCCCTGTCGGCCCAATGGATCCTGGTCGATCTCGATCACCTCGTCATTGGTCAGGAGCGACAGGGTGAACGGGTCGAGGCGGGTCATATCGCCGGAGAAGAAAAGGGGAGATGCCAGAATACACCAGAGGCTCACGTAGGTGTACTGCTCATTCGGGCTCAGCGGGGTCAGCGAGATGCCGCCGCGCCAGTTGCTGATGAATCCAAGCAACAGGTAGTCCGGATCGTTCCATCGACCCGGCCCTGCCCAACGCTCCAGCCCGTTCTGCCCAAACCCGATTGCCGACATCGATTGGTAGATATTCTCAAACGAAGCGCCGAGATCACCGGTGGTTCGCCAGCACTGGCCAAACTCACCGCCCCATTCGGACACATTTCCCATCCCGTACTGACACAGGTTCAATACCATATCCCGATCAAGGGAGCGGAGAATGGGGGCGATGACCGCATAGGGGCGCTTCAACTCCGGGAGGCTATTGTCTCTGGCGATCGAATTGTATGAACACCAGTCGTATTTCAGAAAATCAAAACCCCATTCGGCGAACTGTTGTGCGTCCAATTGTTCGTGTTGATAGGCCCCTGTGTGCCCGGCGCATGTGAGCGGCCCCGGCGAGGTGTAGGTTCCCGCCTTCAGTCCCTTCCCGTGAATGTATGCTGTGAGGCCCCGCATGTCGGGAAAACGGCCGTTCGACCTGATGCGTCCCTCCGCATCGCGCGGCTCCCCGCCAAGTGACGGATCAGGAGAGCCGGGCTTGATCGCCCAACAGTCGTCAATGTTGATGTAGGAGTAGCCATGGTTGACCATCCCGGTCGCCACCATGGCATCGGCTGCGGCCCGCATGTCGGCGTCGGTCACGCGATTTTCAAGAACGTACCAGCTGTTCCATCCCATTGGGGGAGTCAGGGCGAGAGTCTCGCCGACGACGAGTTGGAAATCCTGAGTTGCGCTCCCCCGGGCGTTCTTCGCCGTGAGAGTAATCGGGTACCGCCCCGGTTTGTCAACAGCACCGGACAGGCGGCCGGTCTTCTCGTCAAGAACTACCCCTTTCGGGAGTCCTTTCGCTGTGAAACCCATCGGTCTGTCACCTGTGGCGGCAATCGTGACCAGCACCGGATGGCTTGGGCGGACACCAAAGACACGTGCGCTGTTGATGCGCGGCAGGGAAGATGGAGGAGGAGTCAGGATGACGTATTCTTTTTGCCTGGATTCATGATACTGCTTGCGTGCCGCGGCAAGAGAGCGTTCGTCGGTCACGGTGATGGGGGCCGGCTCCGTGCGATCAAGTCTCGACTCGAGCGAGCGGAGCACGCCCCTGTGGTACCTTTTGCCCAACTCCGTCCAATCGCCAGGCCTCCACTCGGCATCCCAGATGCTGTCCTGTCGCTCCCATGTCATCTGCAGCATGCTCACCGAGTCGCGGAAGTCGCGTTCGAGCCTTCGCCATGTTCCGGCCGGCTCCGCCGGAGAGGAAGAAAAATAGAAGCCGGTTTCGCCGCCACCATTGCTGATCTTCATAAGCAGCAGGTTCGGGCCTCTGCGCAAGGGCAGCGGCACTGCTTCCTGATCCGGGGCGCAGCCACGGGCAACATTCTTGTCGAGGGCAACAGTTGCGTTGATCCAGATCTTTATGCCGTCGTCGCTTCCGAAGTACCCGATGATCGTCGTGTCTGTCGGGGCGTCGATGGTCCTCTGGAGATACATGGCACTCCGGTCCACCTGAGCGAAAGGTATCACCGCGCCATCCTTCCACTCTGGATGTGCCCTCCAGCGAAACTCTCGGCCTCCATAGGAACTATCCAGCGCTGGCTGCTTTTCGGGAGGGAAAGCCTCGAGGAACGCGTCCCCGGTGGACGCTTTGAATGGGCCAACCGCATGCCATGGGCTCAATTTCAAAGAAAGACCTGTCATGCTCGTCAGTCTCGCCTCGCGCGAGAGCCTCATAGTTTCCTGCCAGGTCGATTGCTTGTGGTAGTAAGGCGGGTCCTGGGCGAGGAGAGTGGAAACAGGGAAGAGACACACAAATGCGATTGAGCAGAGAAGAGAGCGCATAGGATATCCTTCGATAGGGAAGAGAGGATTGGGCCAAGGGATGAAACAAATCGAGGGCGGAGAAAAAGCCGGCCGAATCCGGAACAAGGTACAACCAGTGTATGGTCCTGAATGCTCCTCCCTTTGGTTGTTATCGGCCGGAGAATTTTGCGGCTCTTTTCTCCAGGAAGGCCGTGACACCTTCTGCATGGTCCTCGGTCTTTGATGCGATCTCCTGTATCATCGCTTCGTAGTCCAGAAGCGCATCAAGGTCAGAGGCGAGAGCCTTGTTGAGCGTCCGTTTGATGAGTCCGATCGCGCGGGTGGGAGCGACGGCCAGCGAGCGCGCCAGGTCCATGGTTGCCTGTTCGAGGTATTCCGGCGGCACGACCTTGTTCACCAGGCCAACCCGCTCTGCCTCTTCGGCGGAAATATCCCGGCCGGTTGCGGCATATTCAAAGGCGCGCGCCATCCCGGCAAGCCGGGGGAGAAACCAGTGGGACCCGGAATCGGGCACCAAGCCGATGCGAATGAAGACCTCGATAAGTTTCGCCGTGGATGACATGATCCTCATGTCGCACGCGAGTGCAAGGCTGCAACCCGCTCCCGCCGCCACACCATTGATCATGGCCACGACCGGCTTCTCTATCTCCCGGATCTTTCTAATGATCGGGTTGTAGCTCTTCTCCAGAGATTCCCGAAGCGAGCGCTTCTGCGCCTGATGATCTTTCAGGTCTTGTCCTGAGCAGAAGGCTTTTTCCCCTGCCCCGCGGATCACCAGGCAGCGGATCGCCGGGTCGCGCATGGCATCCTTGAGCGCATCGTTCAATTCCTTCTTCATCTGCTCATTCACCGCGTTGTAGCTTTCCGGGCGGTTGAGCGTGAGTGTCAGCACCCCATCTGCACTGGCCGTGAGGATGGTGGAAGCAGGAGCGGATGTTGCGGGCATGGACGGGGTCCTCACGTTCTGAAAAGCGGGTCAAGGGTCGCGGCGTGCCGGATCAGCTGTTGACGCTCAGTGGCGGTTAACGGTTTGAATCCTTGTGCAGCGTTCAGCGCGATGCGATAGAGGCTCTCTTCACCTGGAGGGATCGCTGCCGTGATATCTTCCGATAGTGTGAACCGCAGCGCGAGCCCGGCCAATTCGGGGTCGCTGATCGGCTTGTACCAGCACTTCTTGAAGGGGCGCGGTTCCCCTTCTGGCCAGGGAGTATAGGCCATGGCTTTCAGGGCCAGACGTGCAGTCCCTGTCTCCTTCGCACGAGCGATCACCCGCGGGCCGAAGTGCCCCCGTTCGAAGCAGACGAAGTTCGTGGGAAAAAGGATCGAGTCGAAATGGAAGCGGTCGAGCATGGAGAGTGCCGCTTCCTCGGAGTGTGCGGAGAAGCCGATATGGTTGATCTTTCCTTCCTTGCGCGCCTTGACGAACGTCTCGAGCGCCCCCGAAGGCGCGAAAATCTGCTCCACCTCCTCCATCCGTGTAACGGCGTGGAATTGGTAGAGGTCGAGATGATCCGTGCGCAGCCGCTTGAGCGATCGCTCGAGCTCGGTCCGGGCGCCCTTTGCATCACGCGCCATCGTCTTGCAGGCGAGAAAGGCCTTGCCCCGCCACGTCTTGAGAGCTGGCCCGAGTTTAGTCTCGGCTTCGCCGTCGCCGTACGAGGGGGCGACATCGAAGTAGTTGATCCCTCTGTCGAACACCTCAGCGACAATCCGGTCCGCCTCGCGCTGCTCCAATCCCATCACCACGATGGCGCCGAAACCTATGATGGACAGTTCAACATCGCCGGCGTAAGGCCGTCGCGGTATGGACTCATGCATAACCGTATCCATGAAGCTCCAGGGAAGAATGTGTGCCGCCGCTGTTGCGGCGAACGTCTGTTTCAAGAAGTCTCGTCGGATCATCATCGTCCCTTCCAGGCAGGTTTGCGTTTCTCGGTGAAGGCCTTCATACCTTCCTTCTGATCCTCAGATGCGAAGAGCAGGTAGAAATTCTTGCGCTCGAATTCCAGTCCGCCTTCCAGTGTTGTGTCGAATGCTTTGAGCACCGACTCCTTCGCGAGTCTCACGGCAACAGGGGGGCGCGATGCGATCTCGTGCGCGAGTCGACGCGCTTCATCCATCACGGCTTCATCGGGAACCACTTTGTTGACGAGGCCGGCGTTGCAGGCTTCCCGGGAGGTGATGAACCGTCCGGTCAGGACGATTTCCATGGCCCTGGCTTTCCCAATCGCCCTGGTCAGGCGCTGGGTTCCGCCCGCTCCGGGCATGACACCGATGGTAATCTCTGGCTGCCCAAACCGTGCTGTTTCGGAGGCGATGATGATGTCGCAGGCCATGGCCAGCTCGCAACCTCCGCCAAGTGCAAAGCCGCTCACTGCGGCGATCAGCGGCTTCTTGATTTTCCTGATGCGGTCCCACCGGGCGAACTGGTCATGGAGCAGCATCTCTACTGCTGACGCTTCGGCCATCTCCTTGATGTCCGCCCCCGCGGCAAAGGCTGCTTCATTCCCTGTCAGGATGATGCAACGCACCTGGTCGTCTTTGTCCAATGCTTCCAGGGTGTCCGTCAACTCTGCCATGAGCGCCGTGTTCAGCGCGTTGAGAACTTCTGGCCGGTTCCATTGAACGGTTGCGTAGCCATTTTCTATAGAGACGGTTATGTACATGGAGTCGGTCTTCGATTGAGTGGAGATGCATTCAGTTGCCGGGCGGACATCCGGCCGCGGATGAAAGCTCCGTTGCGCTAGGGCAATTCCTTCAGGCTTTTCCCGAGAGAAATGCGGTACACGCCTTTTGCGCGCGTGCCAACATACAGCAAGGCCTCAGGAGCGTTCCACCAGAGCGATTGCGCCCGGGCGTCCAGCTTTGCCGAGGGGAGGGGGAACCAGGCTCCGCCTCCCGTGGAGGAGTAGTAGATGTTCTGTCCGTTGACGAGCGCAACGACGCTTGACGGTTCATAGCGGTCATAGGCGACAAGCACGGTATCGTTCTGCTTCCATGGCGGGCTGTACCTGTTCCATTCAAGTCCCGCATCCAGAGACCGGTAGCCGTCGCCGGAGGAGGTCCACGCGTAGACAACGGAGGGATTCCGGTCGTCCAGCGTGACAGCAGAGATTTCTTCCCCCTGGAGGCCGTAGCGGGAGGACTCCCAGACGAGCCCGCCATCCCGGCTTATCAACGCCGCCTGCGATGCCGCCGCGTAGATGACGCCGGTGTTGGTCGGAGAGAACGTGAACGAACTAATCTGGAACTTCGCTCCGAAAGGTTTCACTTGTTGCCAGGTGGTCCCTTTGTCGGTCGAGACATCGAGGCCTTGAGTTCCTGACGCCAGCATTCGGGTACGGATACGTGGATGAGGCTCGAGAATCGTTGGTGTGACGCGCGTGTTGCGGGTGGCTGGCTGCCATGTTTGTCCGCCATCTTTGGACTGGAACCCGCCCAGCGACGTTGCCGCGAAGAGGTGCAGGGGGGAGTCCCTGTCGACGACCAGAGACGTGATTGCCCCGCCCGACAGGCCCGAGCTGGCTGATCGCCACAATCCGGTTGCGGGATCGTACGTCAGGACCGTATGGCGGAGGGCAGCATAGACACGTTCGCTCTTCTCGTCGGTGGTCACCAGGCGAACGGTGGCCCCGCCGAGGCCGGAGCTGATGTCTGTCCAGGTTGCACCGCTATCATTCGATTGCTGCAGTCCGATGCCCTCACCGTAGGCAAAAAAAGTTTTGCCGTCCGGCGAAACCATTGCGGCGAGCGGGATGCGGGGGAGGGTCCCGGAAATGTTTCTCCAGCTCGTGCCGAAATCGGTGGAGATGAGCAGTCCACCTTCGGTCCCGGCGAGGAGAGCGTCTGGCTGCCCGGGGATTGTCGAAAGCGAAAGAACGTTTCCCTCCGCCGAACCAAGCCTCGTCGGACTCCAGGTCGTGCCGCCGTCTGTGGACTTGCGAATGCCGCCCGCGTTTGTTCCGTACACCATGGTCGACGGCGATTGCCGGTTCAGCACGAGGGTGGTGACGGACGAGCCCGTGCTCGTGAATTCCGACGTGAGCCTGCTCCAGAGATTGCCGGCATCGCTTGAGTGCACGACGCCGAGCCCCGATGCAACGGCCAGGATCCGGTCGGGTTTGGAGGGGTCAATGAGAATCTCGTGAACGTCAGCGGAGTCCATGCCCGGGATTCCGTCGTTCGCCGGGGTCCAGGTCATGCCGCCATCGGTTGATCTGCGCATCCCTTTGTGGATTGTGCCGGTGTACATCATGGACGTGTTCCACGGGTCGATCGCGAGTGCGCGCACCCCGACGGTCATTGTTGTCTCCGCCCCGACTGAACGTGCGGTCCAGGTTGTCCCATTGTTCGTCGATGCGAACAGCCCCGACTCCGTGGCCGCATAGAGATTCCCAGGGCTCTCGGGATTCTGGACGAATTGATGGACCTTCGCTCGTTGCTGGATGGTCGACAGATTCGCCCATGGTTCACCGGGGCGAGCGCACACGTACACATTGCCGTCTTCTGTGCCGGCCAGAATTGCCGACGTGGAATCCGCGTTCAAATGGAGCGCTGAGACATCCTGGGCACGCGGGCCGTTCATGGATGACCACTCCGGTCCCTCCGTTACCATGCCCACGCCCGGGCCGCATCCCATGAAAAGAAGCGCCGAAGCGGTGCAGAGAGCGAGCAACGCTTTCATGATCTCTTCTTTCGCTTGTGGTTTGCCAGTTGTGTGCGGAGCTGCCTGTAGTCGATCTCCCGTTTTTCCGAAAAGGCCTGGATCCCTTCCCGGATCTCTTCGGCGGGCGTATGCACGGTCAGCCAGTCGCGCAGGTGTCCGATGGTGAGCGACCAGGAGAGATCCCGCCAGAAATTCAGTTGCTGTTTTGTATAGCGTGTGCATTCAGGGAGTTTGTCGATCAGTTTCTCGGCGAGGCGGTTGACGGCGCGGTCCAGGTGAGCGCGCGGCACAACCTCCGTCACGAGTCCCCAGGCGAGCGCCTTCTTTGCCGAGATCGGCTCGTTGAGCAGGAGTATTTCCCTTGCCCGTCTCTCGCCGACAATGAGCGGCAGCCATTGTGTTGCCCCGGCCGCGGCGACACTCCCGCGCGATGTTCCGGCATGCCTGATGATGACGTCGCTTGCCGCCACGGCCAGGTCGCACGACATCTGCAGCTCATTGCCGCCCCCGACGACCATGCCGTTCAGCCGCGCGATCGTCGGCTTGCCCAGATTCCGGAGTCGCTCGAAGGTCTCGATGAAGACCCCCATCCATTTGTAGAAATCGTTGGGAGAATCGAGGAACTCTTCTTTCCACTCTTTCATGTCCGCGCCGGTACAGAAGGCCTTGTTCCCTGCTCCGGTGATGATCAGAACGGCAACGTGGTCATCCCAGGCGGCGTCTTGCATGGCGGCGGAGAGCTCGCGCAGTGTGTCGAGATTCAGGGCGTTGTGTACCTGGGGGCGGTTGATAGTGATGGTCGCCCGCCAGTCTCCCTTTTGATAGAGGAGATTCTTGAACCTGAATTCTCCCGGGTCTTTTCCGGCGTAGGTTGCCATTATCCGTCCACCTCGCCGATGAACACGGTGACGAGGGGAGCCGCGAAGCTCAGCAGGTCGCGGGCGATCGCTTTTCCTTCCTGGGAGACAAGAGCCTTGTCCATTTCCTCCCTCGAATCGAAATACATCTCGGCCATGACATGAAACTTTGTCTCCCCGATCGGGGCGCCGGTGATGCGCGTGACTTCAAGTTTGCGGAGGCCGGGATACTTCCGGACGAGCGGGAGATGCACTGCGTCGTAATGCTTGTCGAATTCTTCGATTTCGGAGGGCTTCTTGTAGAGAGCAACGAGTTTGACCATGGTTCTACCGGGGTTGGTGAAGGACCAGTGGCTTAGAGGAAAATATAAAGAGGATACGAAGGAAAAGCAATGTCGGGGCGGGAAGGAGACACAAGCAGGGAGCCAGGCGACGAGATCAGGGGTGAAAACGAGCTCGCCCTCCTGTCCGGTTTGAGGATACGTCTCTTTTTTTGTACAATAGTCAATGCCCGAGCACGACATTCCGACCAGCCTGTTTCAGGATCCCGCTTCCGGGTCTCGCAATCTCCTCTCCGTTCACGAAGAATTCATCAGGTCCGGGGCCGAAGCGCCGGTCGACGTATTCTCCCGCGCCCTTCACGCGCAGCTTGCCGCATCTCCTGATCCCGATATGGCGTTGACGAATCTGCTCCGGTTCACCGAAGCATCCTTCAGCAAGGCCTCGCTCTTCAATGACCTGCTGAAGTACCCGGCGTACATGGAGCTGTTGCTGAAGCTCTTCGGATTCTCCAGGTATTTCGCGGACATCCTCGTCCGGGAGTCGGGGCTTTTCAGGTGGCTGACGACCTCGAGTGCGATGAACGAACCGCTGAGCAAGGGGAGGCTTGAGGAAGAGATCCGGCGGCTCATGCGCATGTTTGAGAAGCCGGAGCGCCGGCTGGATGCTGTGAAGCGGCTGCAGCGGCGTGAGCTCCTGCGCATCGGAGCCCAGGACATCATGAAATTCGCCAACCTCGCCGGCGTCACCTTGCAGTTGTCCGATCTGGCCGATCTCTCCGTGGATGCCGCACTGGCCGTTGCCATGCATCAACTTTCCGAGAAGTACCCTTCGCCGCCGCGCACGCCGTTCGCCGTGATCGGGCTCGGGAAACTGGGAGGATCGGAACTGAACTACAGCTCCGACATCGATATCCTCTTTGTCTACGGGGAAGAGGGGGAAACACGTGGCCCGGACGGGCGCACGAGTTCACATCATGAGTACTTCAACAAGCTTTCGGAACGGCTTGTGCAGAATATCTCTCAGCCCTCGGCTGAAGGATATCTCTACCGGGTGGATACACGGCTGCGGCCAGAAAGCGGCGCTGGCCCGCTGGCCCGCTCGCTTCGCAGTTTCCTAGTGTACTATGAATCGCGCGGCGAGCTCTGGGAACGGCAGATGCTGATCAAAGCCCGGCCGGTGGGAGGGGATGCAGCGCTCGGCCGGCAGTTCATCGACCAGCTCCAGCCCTTCGTCTATCCCCGGACATTCTTCCACCATCCTGCGGAATCCATCGCGCGCATCAAAGCGCGCATCGAAGCCAAGGTGGGTGACGAAGCGAACATCAAATTGATGGCGGGGGGCATACGGGACATTGAATTCGTCGTCCAGGCGCTTCAGCTCCTGAACGGGGGGAAAAAGAAGAATCTCCGCGAGCCGAATACGATGCGCGCGATCGATGCGCTCGTGAGCGACGGCCTTCTTGCCGAGCCGGAGGGAGCCGTGTTGACCGGCGCCTATGTTTTCTACCGGACGCTCGAGCATCGCCTCCAGACGCTGCTGAACACCCAGACACACACACTTCCTTCGGATGATGCGACGTTGAGCGGGATTGCCAGGCGCATGGACCTGCATGCACCCCGGGAATTGCTGGAGACGGTCCGGCAGCATCTGGGCGCTGTGCGGCAGATCTTCGATCAGGTGCTCTCTCTCA
>JAGDMJ010000069.1 GCA_017860555.1 Bacteroidota bacterium | reverse complement strand
ATGCCGACCACCATGGGCCTGGATTCCCCTCGTTTCCAGTAGTCCGTACTCAGGTCGATGCTGTTTGCAACCGGGTAATACAGGCTGATGCGGGACGGCAAGGGGCGGCTCCCGTGGAACTCCGCTCCGGCATATCGGCCGCCGACTTCGACCTGTCCGAACTTCCCGTCGAACCGGCGCTCCGGGCCATTCACACCCGCCGTGCTACTGCAGGTGAACAGGAGATACACCAGGACAGGCGTCAGCACAACCCGGCTCCGCTTACTCGCTCCCTTCATATGGCTCCCAGGCGAATCAACGACGCGCCTCCCTTCTCGAGTGAGATCACCTTCTTGATTGCAGTGGATCCAATCTCCATTTCTACCGTGCCGGTCCCTCCCGAATCGGAGCAGGCGAAAAGGATCGTCTCCATGCCCATCCGCATGGCAATCGCGGCGATGTCGTCGCCCTGGACCATCGTTTTCACCGGAATTCCAACCTGGAGCGGGAAATGTGTTGTGACCTCCCGGGTCGAGTATAACGTTCCGCCGAACAGGAATGCATCGAGTCTCTCCCCCCGATACAGGAGGTTCTTTACCGCCACCCATTCCCACGAAGCAGGGATGGACGGATCCAGCTCCAACCCGGACAAGGTCGGGGCAACGCCCAGCAAACCTTCAACACCGAGCCAGAGATACGTCGGGGGAGTCCATGGACTGAGTGACATACCAAGGCTCACGCGTTTCTCCCCATGGAATCGCTCGGGGAATTCTCCCGGCGTGATCCTCCCCCCCTCGACGGGGGTCTTGGCCTCACTGATCGCGAAGATATTGACCATGCCTTCGACCATCTTTTCCGGTTCATTCTTCCGGAGACAATACGAGATCCATGCTGTGAGATTCGGCCAGACCCCGCCAACAAGCTGGTATCCGAACTCCGGGTCGTACAGCGGCTCCATGGGATGGACTGTTCGCGCTCCCCACGACGTCCACATCTCGGGAGTCGTGAGTGTTTTGAGGATGGCCTCGGCACGTTCCGGTGTAGCCACGTCAAAGAGAACTGGGAAGATCAGGTCCCCGGTCACGTCATGATGCGGCATTCCCTCATTGTCGAGGTTGAGCACGTATAGACCGGTTCGTTCGGAAACAAGCCGGGTGTTCATGGCATTCTTCAATGCCTTCGCAGCGCTGCTGTAGCGTTCGGCGTCGTCCAGCTGTCCGAGCTTCCTGGCCACTTTTCCGGTGAGGAGAAGCGCATGATAGCACTCGGCGTTGATCTCCGTGACAGCCCCAGCGAGGTTGTACCCCTCAATAATATTCCGCCAGCTGCAAATTCCCCATACGCTGGTCCCGCTAGAACTACACCGAACAAGGCCGTCCGATACCTGCGACAGAATCCACTCGGCCGCCTTGCGCATCAATCCATAGACGCGACCCAGGTGTTCGTCATTCAGACATGCGACAGCATGGTGGTAGAGTGCTGCGACAAACAGCGGAGTGTCATCGTTGATGTTCAGTTTATAGTCATGCTGTTCGGGGGAAACCTCATCGGCATGGAGGTACTCCGTCAGCTTTCCCCCCTCATGGTAGCCATATTGTTCTCCAAAGTTCAGCAGGCCTTCGCAGAAATCAGGCGTCACGTAATCTGCACCAAACACATACCAGCCAAGATCCCGGATCACCACAATATCCTGCGGGGGATCATTCGTGAACGCAAGTCCTCCCCGATATCGGTGCTGAACTCGAACGGAATTGACCTTTGCCCATTGAAGGCCCCGGTTGATGACAGGCTCAGGCGTAATGATTTCGGTGCGCGAGAGCACTTCCGCATAGGCCTCTGCGCTCTTTTTCAAGAGCATGCGGCCATCCTGGCACTGGTCGAACGTTTTTCTTGCCGCCTCTCTCCCCTCCTCGGAAAAGGCCAACACATAAGCCTCCTCCCTGACCCCGCCACCGCCTTGGACGGTCACCTCATATTCAACTTCCACAGTCTTTTCATCAAAGCGGAATTTCTTCCAGGGAATCGCCGACCCGAAGACGCGGACTTGCGTGGGGAGTCCCTCGGTCGTCACGATGCATGCCCCCTGCTCATCCCTCACCGACACGCGGGCCTCCCGCTCCCGTTGTGGAGGCTGTTTCGTGAAAAGCTCATTCGCGACAGGCGGAAAGACGAGTGTGTGCCGACATGTCACCTCCTTTTCGTCCGCTCCATCGTTGACAATCCGAATGAGCATGATGGCGGATTTGCAGAAAGACGGAACGGGACCGGCACGCTCTACCGGCGCGAAGGGAATAAAGAGAGTCTTCTCCACCCGAAGGTGTCCCCCTGACAACATCGTCGACTGCGCCCCCGGGGTGAAAACGGATCCTGTCGGCTCCAGAATTACGTCCTCGGCCGCAAGGGTCATGATCCATTCCCCCACATAGTAGCGGTTATCGGCCGCGTTCCAGAGTCCTTTCAAGTCGGAAAGGGGGCTGAGCGTCGCCCATGCAGTCGGGTTCCCCAGGCTTGCGCCTGCAAAGAGGGCGTCAATCGGGTACGAATAGCGGAGTTCTTTCATGAACTCGTCCCCTTATCCTTTGATGCCGGTAGCTGCCATGCTTTCAATGAAATAGCGCTGGAAGAATGCGTATGCGATGATCACGGGGAGAGACAAGAGCGTCGCCGCGGCCAGGAGCGATCCCAATTGTGACTCTGCCTCCCCCCCGATGGTAAAGATGGTGACGATCTGGGGCATGGTCATCAGGGAACGATCCCGAACGACCAGCAAGGGCCAGAGGACTTCGTTCCAACTCGTCATGAATGTCAATAGCCCGACGGTCATGACCACGGGGCGTGAGAGCGGCCAGATCACCTGGAAGAGAATGCGCATCTCCGAGCAACCATCGATGCGCGCGGCATCGATCAGCGCCTGCGGCACGGCCATGAAGAACTGCCGGAAGAGAACAATGCCAAACGCGCTGATCATGGTCGGGGCGATCAGGGAAAGATAAGTATCGGTCCATCCCAGTTTCACCATGAGGATATACTGAGGGATCAAGACGATCTGGAAGGGAATCATCATCGTAAACAGGATCAACATATAGAGGCCCGTTTTCCCCACAAACCGAAGTTTCGCCAGCGCGTAGCCTGCCATGGAGCCGAACAGAACCACGGTACAGGTGGTGGCAAGTGAAACGATCAGACTATTGAGAAAGGCTCGAGCGATGGGGATCTTCGTGAGGACGAGCTTGTAGCTTTCCGTGGTGAAATGGTCTGACCAGAGCCCAAGCTGGCTGATCTCGAGTGGCGGCTTCAGCGATCCCGCGATCATCCAGAGAAATGGATACGCAAAAATAACCGCGCCGACGATAAGGATCAGGAGCTTGAGTCCTGTTTTCATGCCACGCTCTCCGTCTCAATGACACGGCGCTGAATGATCACCACCACCAGGATCACGAGGGCGTAGATGAATCCGAGAGTTGCAGCGTAACCCATGTGGCCGAAGTAGAAGGCCTGATTGTAGATATACAGCATCCCTGAGAGCGTGCTCTGCAGGGGGCCGCCTCCGGTCAACACATACGGTTCGATAAAGAGGGAAAATCCCCCGATCGTGGAGAGCACAATAATGACAATGATCGTAGGGTTCAGCATGGGGATCGTAATATGGAGAAATTGCCGCGACGGTTTCGCTCCATCCAGGCTTGCGGCTTCGTACAGCTCCTTCGGGATGTTCTGCAAACCCACAAGAAAGAGCACGATATAGATCCCGACATTCTTCCACGTTGCCATGATGGCGATCGAAGGCATCGCCATGCCGGGATCGATCAGCCAGGGGACAGGCGGCAGGTTCAATCTGGCCAGGATTCCATTCAATACCCCGTAATCGAAGGAATACAGCTGTTGCCAGAGGATCGTCACTGCCACGCCCGATACGACCACGGGCAGGAAATATACTGCGCGGAAAAAGCCCCTCCCGCGAATCCTGGAATTCAAGAGCAGGGCCAGGCCCATCGCAACCAACACCTGCAACGGAATATGTATCGTCAGGAACGTGAGCGTGTTCAGCAACGACTTCCAGAACATCGGGTCATCCAGCAGCCTCGAGAAATTCCTGAGGCCGACCCATTGCATGGGAGAAACAATGTTCCAGCGATGGAAAACCAGGACGATCGAAAAGATCAGCGGGTAGGCAACAAACGCGCAGAAAAACAGTACATAGGGGAGTACCAGCCAATAGCCGTTGCGGTCACTTCTTCGGATTTGATCCAGCAGCGGCGTCATTTGTTCCACTCCACGATCACCTGTGTTTGCCGGGCAGCCTGCTGCACCGCCTCGGCAGGGGTGATCTTGCCGTAAACAGCACAAGCTTCGTACGCTTGCGCCAGGGCATCGAATATCTCCTTGAGATCAGGCACCGGGTCCATGCCGCGGGTGAACGGAGCCTGTTCGGCAAACTGTACCATCTTCGGGTTGTCCCGGAAGTAATCTGCAAAAATAGGATTTGTCAGCAGGTCTCCCCTGACCGGTATCTGGCTGGCAACTCTGAGCAACAAACAGTCGTGTTCGGCCGATATCAGGAATCTAACGAACTCCCAAGCCTCTCCCGGATGATTTGTATTGCTGAAGATCGAAATGTTCTTAAAGTCACCATACGTATACGTCGGTCCCGTTTGCTCGTCAGGCACAGGAAGGGGGGCAATCCCGTACCGAATATCGGGTGCGAATTTTTGCATGTGGGCTACCTGCCACGGTCCTGAAAAGTGCGTCGCCTTTTTCCCGATGTCGAACGGATCTCCTCCCTGGAAAAAAGTCCTGGGGAAGTAGCGCTCTGCATAACAGGTTCGGAAGAACTGGAATACCTTCTCGGCATGGACGTTCCTAAAATCCGCCTCGCCATTCCGGAAGAGCGTCAGCCCACCCGACGCGGCAATGTAGAAGGGGTAGAAGTCAAAAAGACGCTGCCACCAGATCGGCCGAATGTCGCGCTCCCCCATCCATACTGTGATCTGCCCATCATCTTTGAATGTCCTGGAAATCTTTTCCCCCGCTTCCCAATACTCGCGGTATGTCCGCGGAGCTCGGTTCAACCCGGCTTTCTCGAAGATGTCGATGTTGTAGAACATCATGACAGGGTTGGTCTTCCAGGGGACCTGGTAGAAATGTCCGTCGGATGACCGCGTAGCCTCCACCAACGATCTGGGTGTCCTCGCTGCCATGATCGAGTCAAAATCCGGGAAGCCATCCAATGGGACCAGTCCGCCCGCCTGCGTGTAGTCGTGGAGGGCACCGGGCCAGATGTTCGAGCAGACGTCGGGTGTGGTACCCCCTGCTATGGCCGCAAGCAACACCTCTTCGGTCGATTGGCTCACGGGTATAGCCTGCAACTTCACCTGGATGCCGGGGTGTGTCCGGTTCCACCGCGCTACAATGCTGTCAGCAACCTCAAATTCCTGGACGTTGGGGGCAGGCCAGTAGGTGAGTTCTATGATTCCACGGGATGGTTCCGACGAGTTTTCCCGCCGGGAGCAGCCCGGAAGGATAGACGAAAGGACGACAACCAGGATAAGTGGCTTAATCACCATTGTTCTTCGTAATTGACCTTGTTGACCTAGATTCCACCGCAAGCGCCCCTTCCTAGTTCCATGTCCTCCACATCTGATCGATCACCGGGAAAGCAGGCCTCGGGAAGGTCCCTCCCTTCTTCACCGTATAGACTTCGACAGCGGTTGGGTCGCCTTCCACCGGAATCCGGGCCAGCACTCCATCGTCAATGGCAACCGGGTATTTCTCCTTCAGCGCGTTGATCCGGTGGAGAATCCTCTTCGTTAGTTCATACTCATAGAAGTCACGCAAAACGTCATCCCTTGCGTCGGAAAAAGTCGCTGGTGCTCCTCGAGCGTCCATGTACCGCCTACGATTTTCTCCAAAGTAAGCGAGCAACATGCTGTCCTGAAAGGATATAGAGCCGACAATTAACTTCTTTTCTGCCTCGTAGAGCAGCTTCTCTTCCCACCACTTCTTCTGCGTTCGGACGCTTTCCCGTGCCTGGAGGTTTCGTTCACGGGCGCGCTGCACCAGGAGCCTGTCCCTCACCATCTGCCAGATCATTTGTTGGAGTGAGACAAGATAGGCCTGTTTGGACGATTTCCTCACCTTGATGAGCGTCTCCCGGTTCCTGTACCAGGTCAGGAAATCCTGGAGGGGGATCTTGCTCCCGCCAGAGAGGGTGACCAGGGTTTCTTTCGCTAGTTCCTCAATCGCTTCAAGGGATGCCGAATCCCGCGTGCTGCCTTTCGGCCCGATGAGCTCCCATTCTCGGATCTCTTCTGGATCGAGGTGTTTGAGCGCAAGATAAGAGCTGAGCAGGTCAAATGTGCCTGGAACGATGGTCGGTTGGTGCCTCGTCAAGAGCGCATTGACGTAGTCCTGTGAGACACTGTCAGATTTCTGCTGGAGGAGGGCACGATAAACATCATTGTGCAGCTTCCCCTCGTCCGATTGTGTCGTGATGAGGTCACGTGATCCATCGACAACATGGAGGATATACCAGCCATCCGGGCCTTTTAGAGGCTCGGAAGAGCTTCCGGGCTTCAGTGTGTCCGCGACGGTGCCAATCGGTCCGTTCTTCATTCGTATTTTGAAGAGGGAGGATTCCAGTGAGCGGTTCGCGGCGAGCAAGGAATCCGGTCCCTGCAATCGGTACAATGAATCGAACGAAGCTCCGGAACGTAGCATTACCGCGTGGCTGTTGATCTCGTTCTGTGATAACGCAAATATCCATTGAAGCGTCAGATGACGTTTCGATTGTTCGATTCCGGCAGCGATTTCAACGCCGCTCACCTTCACTTTGCTCTGAACGTCATCCTTGTAGAGCTCCTCCGTCGCGAGATCTCCTTCAATTTCAGCAAGTGCGGGCTCGATAAGAGGGATCACCTGGCGTCGCCGGGCCGCGGCGTCCAGTGCAAGGAGCTTTTCATTGATCATGTAGCCAAGGTATCGCTGGCGGGCATCAGAAGCCCGTTTGGCGAAGGCGGGACCGAATTCATAACTGAGTCGGAATTCCTCAGCAGTGATCTTCAGCGGGCCAACTCGCGCCACGACGGCACTCTTGTTCAGGAGTTCATCGGAAGAAAACCCAACGCCTTCCTCCTGCCCTGCAGCGGGGCGCGAAATGACCAGCAACCCGGCAATGGTAAAAACAAAAACAGTGAGGCGCGTTGTTTGCATTCAATGCGGTTCAAAGAAAACGGTGAAGCCGTGGTGATTTCAGATGCCGTATGTCTGACGGTTTGCGTCTGACGTCGTACGTCTGATTGATGATCTGTGCTAGAAAAGCACACCTAGCGAGAGGACCTGGATGTTGTCGAGTCGACCCATATCCCTGTACGCATAGTCAAATCTGACCGTCACCCCTTCGAACAGCGGCCTCGACGAGAGGCCGATGCCCAGGGAGAGACCACCCTCACTTGTGTCAAGAAAGAGTGAACTGTACCCACCCCGGACGAAGAGGAAGTTCTGATATGCGAATTCCGTTCCAACATTCACGCTTTCGTAATCATCGCTCGGATGGAGGGCATCCACAGCGATGGTCCATCGGTATGTGTCGTTGTTCACCGGACTCGTCGAAATGCCAAATTGAATCAGCAAGGGAAGGTCCCAGGAGTTCAGTTCTATGTTTGTAGGAATCTGGTCGTTCGATCCTTCCTTGGTTGGATCCACGCGGATAAACTGTCGTGTGTCCCGCCCGGACATCTGCATTGTCGTGCCGAAGTTCAGGAGCGCAGCCCCGATCGTCATTCCGCCGAGCAAATCCGTTCGAAATGAAGTCCCGATATCAAGCGCCAGGGCATTGGCGCTTTCATGCCAGATGGTCTCCTGGATATATTTCCCCGTGAAGCCGATGGAGAACCGTTCACTGATCTGCCGGGCATACGAGACGCCGACTGCGATATCCCCGGCGCTGAAATACTCTCCGGTTCCCTCGGGCAACTCCACGGTCCGTACTTTCATATCCTCCATTGACAGGGACGTGAAGCTCAACCCCAGGGTGCCGAACGAGCCGAGCGGCAGGACCAGGGCGGCAAAATTGAATTTTGTCTGCGCAATCCAGGATGTGTGTTGCGCCACCACCTCGTTGGTCTGCAGGTTCGCAGCGCCTGCCGGGTTCCAGTACAGCGCCGTCGCGTCGGTAGACAGGCTCACGAACGCCCCTCCCATGGCAATGGCAGGAGCGCCGACGGGAATTTCGAGGAACGGAGCTGCAACCGTTCCCGTTTTGGCCACGCTGCCCTGGCTGTAGGCGGCCGGGGAGAAGGACGCTATTGCGATCAGAACGAATGCTACCCGCGTTTTCATGACATCGCACTCCTTATTTCAGAATCGCAAACCGGTCAATGCGCGTTCCCAGTTCGCCGGCATCCACATGGTAGACATAAATGCCATACGAGATGTCCATGCCATCCCGTGAAACAAGATTCCAGGCTTCTTGTCCGTCGTCGATCGAACTCTCATGCGTCAGCGTCTGCACCAGGTGGCCGCTGATGGTATAGATCCGGATGGTACAGCTCCTGGGAAGATGGACAAAGTAGATCAGACGTGGACCACGTCCCACAGTGGCTGTCGCCTGTTCCCAGGAGGCAGCGCCGACATACGGGTTCGGCACCACGGCGATATTCTCCAACTGGGCGGTTGCAGCCTCCTTGCTGTAGCCTTCGCCCTTTGTTTGGAAGTCGTAATACTCGCCTGTACGGAATGGCTTTGTTGTGGCAATATGGAAGACATCCCCCGGCTGCGGCGGCCGTTGCGACGCTTCGGCAATCGTTGTGTCCTTGACCAGGGTGACGGACCACGAAATGCGGCACCGCAAGAACGTAGGCGCCGGCTTTCCGGCGGAATCCCCCGACACCATGAATATCGCGTCGCCCGCATCGAACAGTTGGTTCGCGTTGTTGTCCCTGAAAAGGAACTGCCAATGGTCCTTGTTCTCCGTGACGTTCCGAACCGAGATGTCGGTGGGAATTCGGGGCGCTCCATTCAGCGCGGGGAATGACGTATCTCCTTGCCCCGCACCCTTGAACACGATATCGAAATCGGCGGGGTAGTCGACACGCCTACCGGCGTACGCGTTGAGATAGCGGGGGTCAAAACCGACGTCGACAAAGTTATTGCTGTTTCCTGTCGTCCACATGGTCTTCGGCCGGTCCACCTGAACTCGGGGATCGTTCTCCATGGTGATGGAGAATCCCTGCACCACCGGTGTGACTTCCGGCTTTCCCACGATAGTCGTCAGGTGCAATACCGTGTCTCCCGTGGTCTGATCGACCACTTGATATGACGGGTTCGGGTTGTTGTGGAACGCCGTGGAATCGACGAAGCTGAGCCGGTACACATGCTGATCTTTGATCTCTTTGGGATCAAGGATCGTCATTTCTACCGAACCTGTTCCCGGCCCGGTGCCAGCGATCATGTGCCGCTCCGGCTTGATGTATCCCGCTGCAGGGGCACGAGGCGTCACAGCGGCTGTATTGATATCGGTCTTGACGTTTCCATTCGCATCGACTTTGATGATGCTCGTCGTTTCCGACGGTGGGATCCCGATGAACTCCCCTTCGACCGTCGTCGTGGTAAAACCCTGATCATATGCCACAACGGCGTAGTAATACGTCTGGCCGTTCTGGACCGTGGAATCAATGAATGCATGCTGGAGCCCGTTGTCGGTGCCGAGGTTAAACTTGGCACCATTCACATCGATGGGATGCAGTCCCCTGACCCCGTCTGCGAGATCAAACTGCACGATGGGCGTCCGATAGGTAGGGGTGCCGAAGGCGTCGGTGATCGTCTTGGGTTCGATGAAATTCGGCTCCGTGCTCCGGTAGATCCGGTAACCTTCGAAGTTGTATTTTTGATAGAATGCGTCGAATGTGAGTTCCGAACGGTTGTCCCAGTAGAGCGTGACACGGCCATCGCCCGGAACGGCTTTCACGGTTGGCTTGTCCGGCGGCTTCGCGAAATTGTAGTTCGCGTTGTAAATCTGCTGAACGGTCCGTTTCCGTCTGAAGAGATCGTCCACGTTCATACCGAAGATCAGCGCCATCGAAAACCGCTCCGTTTCCCCCGTCTCCTGGATCGTCCCCGTCGTGCCGCTGTAAGTGTTCCTGCCGTTGAGATGGAAAAGATACGATGAAAAGTGGTTTGCCAGGTTGACCCCAACCAGCGACGGCTGCTGATCGGGCGGGGCCGGGAGCGCGGAAAGCGCGCCCCAGTTCTTCTCATCGTTGTTCAAATCGTAGGTATGGACGGCAGAGATGAGAAACCCCGTCAGGCCGAGCTGATCGGATTCGTCTTTGTCCAGCTGCCCGAAGTTTGGCTCCCCCTGATCCGGACGGCCGTTTGCCTCCGTTCCGTCGCCGTCGGGAACTGTATGGTCTTCATCCAGAGGCCCGATACCATCGGAGCCGACGTCATCGTTCAACGGCTCCCCCTCATCCCACGTCCCGTTTCCGTTCAGATCGGTCATGGGGCGCCAGTTGCAGTTCTCGTCTGCATCCCAGTGGGGTTTCCAGCTATAGCCGTAGAAGAGCCTGAACCGCAGCGTGTCCGATTGCACGTCCCGGAGAAATGGATCCATCACAGGATCTGTGACAAAGGTCCTGGCGATGTTGTCCCTCCGTTCGTCGGTCAATCCGTCCTGGTCATTGTCGCCCCGGTCGTCTGAGATCCCGGGGCTTTCCAGGAATGCGTACCCGCAATAGCCCACGGGAGTCCACTGCCCCGGGCTGCCATACGACACGGTGGACCATGAAT
>JAGDMJ010000068.1 GCA_017860555.1 Bacteroidota bacterium | reverse complement strand
TTGACCCGGACTGCCCGTGTTATGGATGCCGGAATTTTACGCGGGCTTACCTGCGGCACCTTTTCAAGGCGGGGGAAATCCTGGCGCTGCAGCTTGCAACGATGCACAACCTTACGTTTTACCTGTGGCTGGTCCGGGCGGCGCGGCAAGCCATCCTGGAGGACCGCTTCGCCGCATGGAAATCGGAACTCTTGAAGCAGATACGATCCTAAATCAACGTTGGAGGTAAACTTGAACATCTCATATGTCATCGCCATGGCCCCGCCACCCCAAGGTGGCGATGGTTCGTCGAGCCTGTTCAGCACGCTGATCATGTTCGCCCTCATTATCGGCATCTTCTATTTTCTGATCCTGCGCCCTCAGCAGAAGCGTCAGAAAGAGCGCCAGAAGCTCCTTGAAGCTGTCAAAAAGGGGGACAAAGTGGTCACCGCAGGCGGTCTTCATGGCACGGTTGCAGGGCTCGACGACAAGACCGTGCTCCTTCAGGTTGCGGACAACGTCAAGATGAAGTACGAGCGGTCCGCGATCGCCACAATCCTCCGCGAAGGGGAAGTAGCCCCGAAAGAAGTGAAGTAGGAGGTCGACGCGCGTGGCATCGGACGACGCAACAACATATCGATTCAACACGATTGACGAGGCGGTTCACGACTTCGCGGCAGGGAAGGTCCTGATTGTCGTGGATGATGACGAACGCGAGAACGAAGGAGACTTCGTCTGCGCGGGAGAATTCGTTGACCCTTCTGTCATCAACTTCTTCGCCCGGGAGGGGCGCGGGATCATCTGCGCTCCCCTTACGCCGGCGCGGGCCCAGGAACTCGGGTTGGACCTGATGGTAGACAGCAACACGTCGCTTCATGAAACACCGTTCACCGTCTCGGTTGATTATGTCCATGGGACGACGACCGGCGTCTCTGCCAGCGATCGGGCAGCAACCGTTCGAGCGCTGACGGACCCTGCCACGAAGCCAACTGACCTGGCACGTCCCGGCCATATCTTTCCGCTCCGTGCGATGGATGGAGGAGTGCTGAGACGGGCTGGTCACACGGAAGCGGTGATCGATCTTTGCCGCCTCGCCGGAGTCCGTCCCGTTGGCGTCCTCTGCGAGATCATGAACGATGATGGTTCGATGGCCCGGGTGCCGGAATTGATGGGTCTGGCCGCACGTTTTGGCCTGAAGATCATTTCTGTCCGCGATCTGATCGAATACCGGACGTTTCGCGAGAAACTGGTCCAGAGAATCGTTAACACACAACTGCCGACCAAGTACGGGGAGTTTCAGATCTATCTGTACCGAAGCGACACCGACAGCAAAGAACATATCGCGCTCGTGAAAGGTGCGATCAGCCCCGATGTTCCTACCCTGGTTCGCGTTCATTCGGAATGCCTCACCGGTGATGTGTTCGGATCGCTGCGCTGTGACTGCAACGAGCAGTTGGTCTCTGCGATCGAAATGGTCCAGAAGGAAGGATGTGGTGTCGTGCTGTACATGCGACAGGAAGGACGTGGGATCGGGCTTGTGAACAAGCTGAAGGCGTACAAGCTGCAAGATGAGGGACTGGACACGGTGGAAGCGAACGAAAAGTTGGGCTTCAGGCCTGATCTCCGCGACTATGGCATCGGGGCCCAGATCCTGCGCGACCTGGGAGTCGGCAAGATCCGCCTCCTGACGAATAATCCGAAGAAGGTGGTGGGCCTCCGCGGTTATGGACTGGACATTGTTGAGCGGGTCCCGCTGGAAATGCACCCCAATCTGGTCAATGAGCGCTATCTGAAGACGAAGCGGGACAAGCTGGGGCATCTCATCCTGGTAGGGGCGCAGAAAAAGGGAGATTGAGGGCCCCCAAAAACTTGCTTTTGTCAAAGTCGTTTTCTTAATTGTATCAGAGTACTTGAGTGACCTGTAGCCACCATTCGTCACAACGGATGATGGCTATTCTTTTTGGCTTTCATGTATCAGCATGATCGAGACGGCGCGAGTATGGCACAAAATGGGCAGGGCGGAGAGACGATATATCTAACCCGTGAGAGAGTCGTGGAATTGGAGCACGAACTCCGCGATCTGAAGACCAATGGACGGAAGATCGTTGCCCAGAAGATCGCGGATGCGCGGGGATACGGAGACCTCTCCGAGAACGCAGAATATGATGCCGCCAAGGAAGAGCAACAACACCTGGAGCTGAAGATCTCGAAGCTCGAGCATACACTTTCTCGCGCCAAGATCATCGATGCCAGAGACCTGCCCAACGACAAGATCTACATCCTCAGCAAGGTCAAGCTCAAAGACCTGAAGACGAACCGTGAATTTGAGTACCTGCTCGTTTCGCCGGAGGAATCCAATTTTGACGAACAGAAGATCTCCGTCACGTCTCCGATCGGCAAAGCCCTCCTGGGCAAGCACTCCGGCGATTCGGTGGAGATCAAGGTTCCCGCAGGCCTGCTTCACTACAAAATCCTCGATGTGACTCGCTAGTTCCGTCATGCCGCTGAACCTCGAACTCAAGGCGTCGGTCCCGTCCATACAATCGGCCCGTGAATCGGCTGTGAGATGCGGCGCAAGGTTCCAGGGGATCCTCCACCAGGTTGACACCTATTTCAATGTCGCGCGCGGACGACTGAAACTCAGGGAAATCGGAGATCAGGGAGCGGAGCTGATTTATTACGAGCGAGCCGAAACGGCTTCCGAACGATGGAGCGACTACTCGCGGGTTGCCGTGCCTGATCCAATTGTCCTGAAACAACAACTCGCAGCCGCGCTGGGGATTCTGGTCGTGGTACGGAAAAAGCGAGAGCTGTTTCTTCTCGAGAGAATCCGGATCCATCTCGATGAGGTCGAAGGGCTCGGTTCATTTCTTGAATTCGAAATTCCCGCCGTCGACGCGCAAGAAGCGTCCCGGAAGATGGAGAACGTGCGTGAATGGTTTGGCGTGGAGGAAGGGTCAATATTCACCGCGTCGTATAGTGACCTAATTCGGGGCAAATCCGCGGGTTTTGGGACTTGACTTTTCCTTCTGGCGGATGTATATTCAACCTATTCGCATTCGGCAGGAGCAAGCGGGGTTTTTTGCTTGCATCGATTGGCGTCTTTGATTATATTGGACCTGTCGTTTGCGGGAATAGCTCAGTTGGTAGAGCGCAACCTTGCCAAGGTTGATGTCGCGGGTTCGAATCCCGTTTCCCGCTCTGTCCCGACCCGTTCGGGACAAGGGGATTTCCGGTAACGCACCGAAAGTCCCTTGTTAAAAAGACACTTCCTCTTTGTTAAAGTGGCCCCGCCACCCCCAATCCCACCAGGTGGCGGGGTTTTTATTTGTACCACCTTCCAAACGCGCGCGCCCCGGTCGCCTGCAAGTACCCTGCTGATCTTCATACGTTTCAACCCGCCCTGCGTATTCCACTTGATGGTATCTCCTTCGGCATATCCCGGCATTGTCGTTCCAATCGGGAGCCAGGCTCGAGATCCGCTTCCCGTCTATATCCGCGTCGTGGGGCAACACCAGCGTCAGCGTCATGGGTTCCTGTGTATCCAGGTCAATGAACTCGGCCACGCATGGTCCTTGGCTGTTCTGACCGATGGTTGATTTTGAGCCGACGATTTTGTATCATGGCAACCAGGGGCCTGTAACCAGTGTCCCCTCGGCACAAATGGCGACGTACCCAAGTGGTAAGGGAGAGGTCTGCAAAACCTTTATGCGGCGGTTCGAATCCGCCCGTCGCCTCGAGGCACAGAAGGACACAGTTGAGTCGGGGAGATGAACCCAGACAGCTAGAGTTGAGCAAGGAAAGGCGAGGGATTCTTCGCCTTTTTTTGTTATGGTTCCATGTTCGGCAAAGCTCAGGAGCATCATGAAACGTTCTCGCATCAACGCGTTGATCAACGAGGCAAAGTACCTCTTCGCGTCGGCAGGATTCAAGCTTCCACCGTTTGCCTACTGGACCCCCGAGCAGTGGAAGCCGAAAGGGCATGAGGTCGATGAGATCCGGGAAAACGCCCTGGGCTGGGATGTGACGGACTTTGGCTCGGGGGACTTTGATCGCACCGGGCTCCTCCTCTTCACCATTCGCAATGGCAATTATCACCATCCGGACAGCTACCCGAAGCCATATGCCGAGAAAATCATGGTGGTCAAGGAGAATCAGGTCACGCCATACCATTTCCATTGGCTCAAACGCGAGGATATTATCAACCGTGGAGGCGGAGAACTCGTTCTGGAGTTGTACAGGGCCACGAAAGACGAAAAACTGTCCGATGAACCGTTCTCCGTCTCCATCGACGGGACGGAGAAGAAGTGTATGCCCGGAGAACGGATCTCGCTCAAACCCGGGGAGAGCATCTGTCTCGAACCGTTCGTCTACCACAAGTTTTATGGCGGCGCAGGAAGAGGCACGGTCGTGGTCGGGGAGGTTTCCGCCGTCAACGATGACACGACCGACAATCGTTTCCTGGATGCACCCGGGCGTTTTCCTGAAATCGAGGAAGACGAACCTCCCGTGCATCTGCTCTGCAACGAGTACCCTGCGGTGGCATAGCACATCTCATCCATCATGCCCGGAGGACAATCGTGACCGGGGATTCTCCACAGCGTGCTTCACGGCGTCCCTTCGCCATATCGGTCATTGCAATCATCAACGCCATCGGCCTCGTTGTTACGATCGCATTCTGGTTGCTTGTATTGCTGAAGCCAGCCGTCCCGCTGCCGGGAAGCCTGGCCTCTCTCCCCGAACGTGCCAGTGCGGCGACGACCTACGGTTTCATGATCGGCGACTTCCTATGGTCCGTGCCACTGCTGTTGCTGGCGGCTGTTGGCCTCTGGCGCATGCGCTTCTTCGGCTGGGCAGCGGCACAGATGGCCAACGCGCTCTGGGTTTACTCCCTCACGGTCATCTGGCTGCGTGATGCTTACATCGGGGCGTCACCCGGCGGCGTGCTCTTCCTTCCATTCGCACTTGCCAGCTTCTGGGCGGGGTATGTCCTCTGGAAACGGCGCACGTTGTTCTTGATCGAAACTCGCGTCAACAATCCTTCCATATCATCAACATGACGGTCGTATCGTTCTTTGATATCCACAAGAGCTACGGCGAGACCATTGCACTGGCCGGTGTGACGTTCGACGTCAGGGAGGGGGACGTTTTCGGGCTCCTGGGCCCGAACGGTGCGGGAAAGACCACACTTATTCGGATCCTGCTGGATATCATCAGGCCGAACAGCGGACAGGTGAGCCTGTTCGGAGAGGCTTTGACGAAAGATCACATGGATCGCGTCGGCTACTTGCCTGAAGAGAGGGGGCTCTATGTGAAACAGAAGGTGAGCGCGGTGATGACGTATTTTGGGACGCTCAAAGGGCTCTCCCGCCGAGAAGCAAAGGAACGGACCGCTCAATGGCTTGAGCGGATCGGGCTCCCGGAAGTTGCGGAATGGCGGGTCAACCGATTGAGCAAGGGGATGTCTCAGAAGGTTCAGATCGCGGCGACCTTGTTCACCGAACCACGGCTCTGCCTCCTGGACGAGCCATTTTCCGGATTGGACCCGGTGAACGTCCGCCTCGTGAAGGATTTGATTGCGGAACGAAAAAGGCGCGGCCTCACGACGATTCTTTCCACCCACCAGATGAACCTGGTGGAAGAGGTCTGTGACAGCGTCGCCTTCATCGATCGCGGGCTCCTGCGGGAACATGGAACTGTTCAAGAAGTCCGCCAGCGGCACTCACAGCCGGAAGTGCGTGTGACCGTTCAGTCTCCCCTTCCAGAACTACGCGGAGTCACATCCCGCATCAAGGAAGGGGAGAAGACCTGGAGGATTTCTCTGGCGGACGGGGTTGCGCCATCGGAACTTCTCAAGCGGATCGTCGCGGAAGACGTCGCGGTCGAGCGCTTTGAAACATTGCTCGCTCCGATGGAAGATGTCTTCTTGCGTATTGTGAAGGGGAGAGGCTGATGATCCGGCGTCGAAAAGTTTGGGCAGTGACTGCCTTCGAATTCCTCTCCGAGGTCCGGAAAGTGGGATTCCTTGTGGGAGTCTTCGGGATGCCGATTATCCTGCTGGCCTATGGAGCCCTCATGGCGCTCGTTGGGATCCTCAGCGAGAGCGGCACCCCCCGGAAGCATTCTTACGGGGTTGTCAACCAGGCCGGCGTTGCAGGCCTTGATTCGGCGGCAGAACGAGTCGGTGCAGGGACAGCCGCGGAAATGGCTGGCTCCCTGGAGATGACCGACAGGAATATCCAGCTAAGATTCTCGGAGAAGTTCACCTTTAGACCGTTCCCGGACGAGCAGTCGGCGATGGCCTCCCTCAAGGCGAAGGAGATTGATGGATGGTATCTCCTGCTACCCGATTACATGTCGACCGGCAACGTCGTTTCTTACGCCGCAGAATCGGAGGGATTGACCAGGAAGGAACCCGAAAGTGCTCTCAGGGAGTTGCTGCGCAGGCTTCTGCTCCAGGGCGCGGTTCCCGCTGAGTTGTTGCGGCGAGCGGAAGAACCGCTCACCGTCTCAAAAAGCTGGTTGCTGAAATCAAACGGAGAGCTCATCGAGCGGGGGATGGCCGCGATGATCGCTCAATTCGCCGTACCCCTGGTTTTTGCCATACTGCTGTTCATTGCCATTATCGGAACCGGAATGTCGTTGGTTCAGGGGACTGCCATCGAGAAGGAGAACAGGGTTGTCGATGTGCTGCTTTCGTCCGCGACGGCCGACGAGATCATGGCGGGCAAACTCCTGGGGCAGGGAGGGGCGGGATTGCTGCAAGTGTCGGCATGGTTCGGCATGGCCGGGCTTTCGGGAATTCTGTTCGCGGCGCAGCTTGCGCCCGTTGGGATTACGATAGCGTGGGGCCCGCTCATTGTTGGAATCGTCTATTTCATCGCCACGTACTTCTTCCTTGGCAGCCTGCTTTTGGGGACCGGGGCCCTGGGGAGCAATTTCAAAGAAGGGCAACAATGGAGCCTGCTCTGGATCCTGCTGACTGCGCTTCCCATGGCCTTCCTTGCCTCATTTATCAGGGATCCGCATAGTACTCTTGCGAAAGTTTTCACCTGGTTTCCGTTCTCAGCATCCTGGGTGGTGACTTTCCGGTTCTGGATGGACCCATCGGGAATGTCGGCCTGGGAAGTCGCCGGTCCGCTTCTGGTCCTTGCTCTCTGTACCTGGATCTCCGTCCGGATAGGCGCGCGCCTGCTCCGGCTTGGTTTGTTGCTGACAGGGAGCCGGGCAACTCCCGCGGAAGTTCTTCGTCAAATGCGGCTCAATCCCTAGAATGTGTCTTGGATGAGCGGTTTAATGGGTTGAGAGATAGTAAGATAGACAGCGCGGCATCATCCATTTGAGCAGGGTCTTCGGGCAGCGGTTCACCGGTCCCGTCGCACGATATTGTCCTGAGATCCTTCGCTTGTTTCTCTTGCGCTTGCCCCTGAGTGTGCGTATTTTCGAGTGCCGGGGGATATGGCGGAATGGCAGACGCAACGGACTTAAAATCCGTTGACCCGCAAGGGTCGTGAGGGTTCAAGTCCCTCTATCCCCACCGCGCCCCCCCACGCCGTTGCCGTGGGGGGGGGTCGAATTCAGACGTCTGAGGTCTGACGTCAGATTTCTGATGTTGCGAAAGCTATCGTAGAAAGGCTCAAGAGTTGGCGCAATTATTAGCTGTCGGCTAACCAGAATATTGCGGTCGCCTCGCGGACATCTTCTTGATCAGCAAGAACATTCGCTCAACCGAACTGCCTCACCCCCCTGGTGTGGGGGTTGATTGCAGAAGCCTGACGTCTGAATTCTGATTTGTGGAAGCCATTAAAGAATCGTTGAGGAAGAGGAAATCTTGCTCCTCCTTTCCTTATGCAGGGGGCGCTCGCGTGGCTTCTTGCTTTTCCATGTGCTTTTGGTTATATTTTTCAACCCTGGGAAAGGGGGCGGTTAGCTCAGTTGGTTAGAGCGCTACCTTGACATGGTAGAGGTCACAGGTTCGACTCCTGTATCGCCCACGTTGTTGGCGCAGTAAATCGTCCCGCGTTTGCCCTGCGGGACGCATTTTTTTGGGCCTGTACGAGGAACGACTCCCCCATATTATGAGTCAGATCACGATAACGCTTCCCGACGGATCGAAGCGGACATATGAGAGCGGCGTAACCGGACAACAGATCGCTGAAAGCATCGGGCGCGGCCTTGCGAAGGATGCTCTTGCCATCTCCGTAGAGGGTGAGACACGAGATCTTGCCCGCCCGATCACACAGGATGCGTCTGTTCGCATCCTCACCTGGCGGGACGACGAAGGGAAGCATGCCTACTGGCACAGCTCGGCGCATTTGATGGCAGAGGCCATTGAATCGCTCCACCCCGGAACCAAATTCGGGATCGGACCGGCCATTGAGAATGGTTTCTACTACGACATCGACATGGGTGACCATTCGGTGACTGAAGAAGATCTTGCGAAAATCGAGAAACGCATGGTCGAGTTGTCGCAGCGGAATGTTCCGTATACCCGCGAGGTGAAGGAGTGGGAGCAGGCGGTCGAGTATTTCCAGAAGAAGGGGGACCAGTACAAACTGGACCTGCTTGAAGGCCTGAAGGAAGCGGAGATCACCTTCTACCATTCGGGAAACTTCACCGATCTTTGCTCGGGTCCGCACATACCTTCCACCGGGCGCATCAAGGCTATCAAGCTCCTCAACGTTGCGGGAGCATACTGGCGTGGGGACGAGCGGAACAAGATGCTGCAGCGGATCTACGGCATCACCTTCCCGGACCAGAAGGAGTTGGACGAGTACCTTCACAATCTGGAAGAGGCCAAGCGGCGCGATCACAGGAAGCTCGGAACGGAACTGGAGCTGTTTCTGTTGACCCCAAAAATCGGAGCAGGGCTGCCGATCTGGTTGCCACGAGGTACGGTGATCCGCGAAACGCTGGAGTCGTTCCTCCGGGAGGAACAGAAGAAACGCGGATATCTTCCGGTGGTCACCCCGCACGTCGGAAACCTGAATCTTTACCGGACAAGCGGGCATTATCCGTATTACAAGGAAAGCCAGTTTGCGCCCATCAAGGTCGAGCACGAGGAATTTCTCCTCAAGCCGATGAACTGCCCGCACCATCACCAGATCTATCTGGCAAAACCGCGGAGTTACCGTGACCTTCCGATCCGCCTGGCGGAGTTCGGCACGGTCTACCGGTACGAACAATCGGGAGAGCTCAACGGGCTGACGAGGGTGCGGTCATTTACCGTCGACGATTCGCACATATATGTCCGGCAGGATCAGCTGAAGGCCGAACTGTGCGACGTGATCGACCTGATCCAGAAGGTCTTTGCCACGCTCGGGTTCAAGGACTTCAAGACGCGCCTCTCTTTCCGCGACCCGAAGAACAAAGAGAAGTATGCCGGGGCGGATGAGCATTGGGTGCAGGCCGAGAAGGAGATCAAAGCGGCGGCCGACGAGATGAAGCTCAACTACTTCATCGGGATCGGCGAGGCGGCATTCTACGGACCGAAGATCGATTTCATGGTGCAGGACGCGCTGAAGCGGACCTGGCAGTTGGGAACGGTGCAGGCGGACTATGTCATGGCGGAGCGTTTTGATCTCACGTACACCGGCAGTGACGGGCAGAAACACCGTCCGGTGATCATCCATCGCGCCCCGTTCGGCTCGCTGGAGCGGTTTATCGGCGTGCTCATCGAGCACTATGCCGGAGAATTCCCGCTCTGGCTGGCGCCGATCCAGGCGGTGGTCCTTCCGATCACAGACAACCAGCTTGACTATGCAAGGAAAGTTCACGATGATTTGACCCGGTCGGGCATTCGTGCGGAAGTGGATGACCGGAACGAGAAGATCGGCTACAAGATCCGGGAATGGGAGACGAAAAAAGTCCCCTATATGCTCGTGGTGGGAGAGAAGGAGCGGCTGGCTGAGGCGGTCGCCGTCCGCCAGCACAAGAAGGGAGATCTTGGAGCGATGCCGCGGGCGGAGTTCATCGCGCGCGCCTCGCGGGAAATATCTGAGAAGCTACTCACATCCTAGGAGGGACAACCATCAGCAAAGAAAAGCGAGCTCGAATCAACGATGAGATCAGGGTGCCGGAAGTGCGAGTGATCGACCAGCACGGGGGGCAACTGGGCGTGATGACACCGGGTCAGGCAATCGCCATCGCCAGGGAACGGGGTGCGGATCTCGTTGAGATTGTCCCAACAGCAAATCCCCCGGTGTGCAAGATCATCAATTTCGGGAAGTTCAAATACGAACTTGCCAAGAAGGACAAGATTCAGAAGAAGCATCAACACGTGTCTCTCCTGAAAGAGCTTCGTTTTCACTCCAACACCGACACGCATGACTTTGATTTCAAGGCCCGCCATGCGCACAGGTTCCTGAGCGAAGGGCACAAGGTGAAGGCGACCGTCGTCTTCAAGGGGCGGGAAATCACGTATAAGGAAAAAGGCGAAGAACTGCTGGGCCGTCTCGTGGAGCGGTTGAGTGACGTGTCAAAGGTCGATCAGCCCGCCCATATGGAAGGAAGAAGCATGATCGTCATCCTGGCGCCGGAGCGGAAGAAGAAGCCCGAGCCCAAAGCAGAGCCCACTCCGGCTGCCGCGACAGCGACCAAGCCGCAGGACGTCCACTAACGGAAGGAAGTTTTTCACATGCCGAAAATGAAAACGAGGAGCAGCGCGAAGAAGAGATTCAAGATCACCGGTACCGGAAAGGTGAAGCGCGCGACCGCGTACAGGAGCCACATCCTGACCTCGAAAACCACAAAACGGAAGCGCAAGCTTCGCGGACCCCACCTGGTTTCG
>JAGDMJ010000067.1 GCA_017860555.1 Bacteroidota bacterium | reverse complement strand
CAGGGCAGAGCAATGGGACATCCCGATGTGGCGCCAGATCACTATCGCACGATACGCGCCGCAGCACGATTGGAAACAAAAGTCCAGGGCTCCAGGTTCATAGGCATCGCCGTCCCCGTCCGTACCAGGGAGGATGCCATGGTAGCGCTGAAAGCCATCAAACGAGAGTACTTCGACGCCACCCATCATTGCTATGCCTATCGCGTGGGTTCCGGACGCGGGCAATTCCGGTCCAGCGATGACGGGGAACCGGGAGGGACGGGTGGGCGTCCCATTCTTGCTGCAATCAACCGGAAGGGATGGAGCGACGTGATGGTGGTGGTGGTGCGCTACTTTGGGGGGACCAAACTAGGCATCCCGGGGCTCGGGCGGGCGTACGGCCAGGCTGCCGAGGCGGCGCTGGAAGCCGCCGAACCGGTCGAACGCTACACGACCGACCGGATTGTTGCCACGTTCCCTCATGAACAGACCCACCCAGTGATGCACCTGGTAACGGAGCTGGGAGCGGCGATCATCGATACATCATACGACGAGGAAGTGCATCTCACCATCGAGATCCGCACATCGCGTGCCGGGGAGATGCGGCGGTTACTGGTCGAACGCACCGCCGGGAACCTCCGGCTGCGATAGGATGAGCAATGGTGCGGCACCCGGGTGGTCCCGCACCGCACCGCCAGGTCGTCGCTCGCCGGCTGCAACTCAGGCCGGCTGGGCCTTCAGCTCTTTTACGATCTGCTTCGTGTCGAGCGCAATCACCAACTCCTCGTTGGTGGGAATCACGATGACCTTCGTCGTGGAGCCGTCCGTGGTGATCACTTTCTCCTTCGCGTTCGACTCGTTTCTCTCCCGGTCAAGGATGATTCCGAAAAACTCCATGTTCTCACAGCACGCTTTCCGGATCAGCGTACTGTTTTCTCCGATTCCGCCGGTGAACACCACGGCATCGAGTCCGCCCATGGCGGCGGCGTACGCGCCGATGTACTTTTTCACCCTGTAGGCGAACACATCGAAGGCATACGTCGCCTTCTTGTCCCCATTCTGCATCTCAGTCTCGATCTCACGCATATCGCTGCTTATGCCGGAGATGCCCTGCAACCCGCTGTGCTTGTTCAGCAATGTTCCTGCTTCGCCAAGAGAGATTCCCTCTTTTCCCATGATGAAGAGGATCACCGACGGGTCGAGGTCGCCGGACCGGGTGCCCATCAGGAGTCCTTCGAGCGGCGTAAACCCCATGGTTGTGTCGATGGAGACCCCATGGTCGACCGCTGCCATGCTGCATCCATTCCCCAGGTGGCAGGTGATGATCTTCAAGGTGTTGATGTCTCTCCCGAGCAGGGTGGCGGCACGATGCGATACAAACCGGTGAGAGCTTCCGTGAAATCCATAGCGACGGATCTTGTACTGTGAATACAGCGAATATGGAATCCCGTACAGGTACGCGCGCTTCGGCATCCGCGAATGAAAAGAGGTGTCGAAGACACCTACCTGCGGCGTGTTCGGCAAGTTGACCTCGCATGCGGAAATGCCCCGGAGATTGTGCGGATTGTGGAGCGGTGCAAGCTCGATGTTCTCCCGGAGTATACGAATCACTTCGTCCGTGATAAGGACCGAGCCTGAGAAGGTCTCACCTCCGTGCACCACACGGTGCCCGATCGCGTGGATGTCCGACTTGTCGTTAATGACGCCATGGTTCCGACTCAAGAGGACCGCCAGGATGTACTCGATGGCGACGGTGTGGTCGACAATTTCCCCGACGATCCGTATCTCATCGCCATCGTGCCGTTTGTTGGTGAGGGTTGCCCCGCTCATGCCGATGCGGTCAACACTTCCCTTGGTCAGGGTTTTCTGGGAATCGGATTCAATGAACTGATATTTTACGGAGGAACTGCCGCAGTTCAGGACCAGGATATTCATATGCGTTTGCCGTCGTCATTGTATTTGAAGAATCCTTCACCAACCTTCTTGCCAAGCCTGCCCTCCCGTACCATGCGCCGCAGCAGCGGGCAGGGACGGTACCGCGGCTCACCGAGCTCATGGAACAAGGTCTCCATCCATGCCAGGACCTCGTCCAGACCCATCGCATCTGCCATTTCCAGAGGGCCAGCCTGCATGTTGTATCCGAGCTTCATGGCGGTATCAATGTCCTCGGCCTTGGCGATGCCTTCCATGAGCACGTGCATCCCTTCGTTCAACATGGGGAGGATGGTTCGAGTGGTGATAAACCCGGGGTACTCGAACACTTCCACCGGCGTCTTGCCGATCCTCTCGGCGAAGGCCTTTACATGCTCAAAAGTCTCGTCCGAGGTCTGCATTCCCCTGACGATTTCGACCAGCGGAACCTGCGGGACCGGATTCAGAAAATGCATCCCGATGATCCGGTCCGGCCGCTTGCTGTACTGGGCAAGCTTGGACAGGCTCAGGGTTGCGGTGTTGGAGATGAAGACGGCATCTTCCTTGCCAAACGAGTAGAACGCGTCAATCAGTTTCTTCTTCAGATCGAAATTTTCGTCCACGGCTTCGATAATGATGTCGCATTCCTTGAGTTCCGTGATATCCGTGGTGCCCCGGATACGCGACAGAATGGCGCGCTTGTCAGACGTGGTCTTTGCCCACCGCTTGATCTCGTTGTCGATGGCGCGGCTCAGGCACTCCAGCCCATTCTTCAGTGCTTCCTCATTCTTCTCAATGCCAATGACTTCAATGCCTGCGGTAGCAATGGTCTCGGCGATCCCCTGGCCCATAACGCCAAGTCCGATGACCCCCACCGTCTGGAAATTGTCGTCTCCTTTTCGCGGCGCCATAAGGGGGGACTGCAAATCCTCGAATTTCAATTTTTCAGCCATTATGCGGGTTCCTTCTTCAATCAGTGTACATGCAGGAGAACCTGGATGCCTGGGTAGCGCCTTCGGACGCCTAGACGCGAAAATGCAGGGAGGCGCTCACGGCCTGTAGGAGGAAAGCATTGAACAGGGTTGCACTGGTCCAGGCGGTGGATGCTAGAAGGCCCGCCTTGAGCTTTGAGAAGCCGAAGAGAACCGGAAGGCCGGCGGTCAACGCAACCACATACCCTAATGTAAAAATTTTCGGGCTGGTAAGCAAAGCCAGCATGCATGTCCCGGATGCATTGCCATTGCTCGCGAGCATCATGAGAGCGAAGGCGGCCCATCCGCCGATCATGTTGAAGACTTCGGCGTGGATTTCCAGGGCAAAAACCTGTTTGAACCGTGCGCGCACGGGTGGATCAAACGCCGTGCAGAGCCAGTAGAGAACCAGAGCAAATGCTGCCATTCCTGCAAGCTGTCGCAGAGGGAGGAAGGCACACCGAAGCAGCAGCTCATTGTCCAGGATGGACCTGGTCCACGAGCGGTCCACGGCTGATGCCGTGGCCGGGAGTGCGGCGAGCGTTGACTCGACAAGGTGCGAATGCGATATCCATCGCAAGGCCACCAGGCCTCCGGCTAACGCAAGAAAAGCCCCGAGCCAGCGGGGTGACCGCCGGAGTCTTTCCGCGGCGCGATACGGGTGAAGGAGAACCAACAAGAGCGTCGGCATGTCAGAAGTACGACAGTGGCTTTTTTCCCATGTGCGGGGAGACCAGATCGATGAAGAGTTCTTCCAGCGTCTGTTCCCCGGTGCTTCTTTGAGCGCGGTCCCGGGCGTGTCGCTTCACATCCGCTGTTTTCCCCTCGAGGATGACCCGCCCCTGATGAATTACGGCGATGTGTGAGCAGAGCTTTTCGATGGTGGCCAGGACGTGCGAGGTGATCATGATGGTCATCCCGCGCCCCACCATCATCATCAATGCTTCCTTGATGGTACGTGCAGCCAGGACGTCGATGCCTTCGAACGGCTCATCCAGGATGAGCATGCGAGGCTTGTGGATCACTGCGGCAGCCAGCGAGATTTTCTTCTTCATCCCTGTGGAAAACGTGCGGATGAGGTCTCCCTTCTTGCCCGCAAGGTCGAAAAACTCGAGCAGCTCGCTGCTCCGGCGCTCTGCCTCGCGCGGGCTCAACCCGTACATCAGTCCCACAAACCGCAGATACTCCCCGGGTTCCATCCAGTCGAAATAGAGCGGCTCGTCCAGCACGAATCCCAGGCAACGTTTGTATTCGGGATCCGAATGCTGAATCTTCTTCCCGAACACCATGACGCTTCCAGAATCTGCAGTGAGCAACCCGGCGATGATGCGGATGGTCGTGGTCTTCCCCGCCCCGTTCAGTCCGATGAAGCCGCTGAGGCTACCTTCATCGACGCGAAGCGATACTCCTCTCAAGACTTGCTGCCTGCCGGGATATGACTTTGTGATATTCTCGATCTCGAGGATGCTCACCGGGCTGCGCACAGGACGCTCCTTGCTTCGATGACGCGCCGAGCTGTTTGGTGGACAGAATGTCGAAGGTAGAAATAGGCCCCCGCGCCTGCATACAGAAGACAGAGCACGGGTGCTCCGACACCCTCGACCAGGATCAAGTACGGCAGCGACAGGACCCCGACGGTGCATGCCATGAGGAGGCCACCGGCCAGATCATCCGCTTCCCATCCCATGCGTCGCCGGGGGTGATGAAGGGATTGGAGGTTGCCCGCGTGCAGGAGAGGAAATATGACCGAAGCCAGGTAAAGCGCGGCCTTCCAGAATTGGGAAGCCGGAACGATGTCGGGGGAGAAAAACAATACAATGATGCTGATGATCGGCAGACAGATCAGGGTTATGAGGATCGTTGAAAGGTTCTTAGCCAGCACGATGCGGGGCCACGGAACCGGAAGGACCGAAAGCGCCTCAAACTCGTTTGCCGTGCGGAAGAAAATGTTGCAGAACTGCGGCTCCAGGCCGATGAACAAGGCCCCGAAGATCGGGACGAATGGGGAAGGAACATGCTGCCAGAGCGAAAGCCAGATCGCCGGGACGATAAGAAAGCAAAGGCGCAGATTCCAGGGGAACGAGAAGAACCTCTGCAATTCCATCGAGATCAGCGCGCGGTCGTCGGCTCGCAGGCGCGAAGCCTGGAGAACCGGCATTCTCATGCAATCCTCCTTCCGATCACGATCGATGCGAGAAGAAGGGCTGTTCCTGCCGCTCCATATATAATTGCCTTCCATGTCTCGCCTGCAACGGATGCGGTGATACCACGGGCAGTCCATGACATGGGAGGCAGGAGGGCCGGGGCAGCAGGCAACGGCAACAGCAGAGTTGCCGCAATGACCCCCAGGAGCCCCACAACACACCAGGCGGCTACGATGGTTGGCGGCCGCGATATCCGGATTGCCGCCACCACGGCGATCGATGCCAACACAATGATGTCTGCCGCCATCACTCCCCCGAGAAGCGGAACAAGCAGCACTGTCGCGACGGAACTATGGTAAAGCACAAGGAGAAAGAAGACATTGCTGAGGACAACCGCCTGGATCGCCGGCACCCGTGCCGAGCTCGCGATCGCGAACGCCAGCCGGGCAGAACCGGGCACCGGCATCACCAACGACTTGCGCAGTATCTCTACCCCGGTTGTGCTCAGGTGAGCCAGCGTCAACATCAGGATCCCTAATCCCTGGGCGAGGAGAAAGAGCGACAGAGAGTGCCCGCTCGGATCCTCCTTGATCGGATTTTCAGAATACGCGCAGAGAAAAAGATTGATCAGCGCGAGGGAAGCGGGAAAGAGCAGGGAGGTCGACGATTGTTTAGCTCTTCGAGTCCTGCTCGCCGCCAACAGATGACGGGCGTTCTGCCACCATTCCGGCCCGGCAGTCATTGTTCTCCCCATGGGTCTTCAGGAAATGTCCAGTCTTGAACGAGAGGGACGTCATACGGAGGGCTCTGAGCTGACTGGAAGTGCCACGGGTCCGTGCTCGGCCGACGGGGGGCTTCATTCACCGGAAGACGGAACCTGAGTTGATCGTGCGGCAAGTGGTATTCGATCTGTGCACGGACCTTTAGAAGAGAAAGGGCGGCGCTCAACCCGTCCCCCGCAACGACATCGGAGAGAACCTCAACGTAGCCACGCTGCTGAAAGAGGCGCAACGTTTTCTTGCGCCGTTCGAACTCAGGCGTGGTGAACTGCCTGGTCATCGCCCGAAAGGACTTCGAGAGGCTGTCGAGGTTTTCATCGTTCATTGTCCGCTGACCCGGGGGAGACCCAGAGGAGAACCCCAGAATCAGACTGCCGACCAGTGCAATGAGCAAGGGCTTCATAGAAAAAAGAAGTTAGGGCTCGGGGATTCGACGATCTCCTACAGCACGAAGGAAACAAAGTGCCATCTGGCGTTGGGGGAATAGAGAACAAAACAAGTATCGCGCGGATCCTGTGCCTGCTGTGGCTGATTTTGCCTGTACTCCGGATTCTTTGCTCCCTGGGCCGTCTGTGGTCAGAAATCTTTGCGGTGCAGGACCGCCGCGGCGCCGGCAAAAATCACCCCCGAGGATGCAAGAGATTGGACAAAAGGAATCCAATCGGTCTCTTGATCCAGGATCAGAGCCGTGATCTGATTCTGCATCCCCGCGAGCTGTGGGAAGATATAGTAAAGGCCGTCGATCACCGTGCGGTAGGCCGCACTTCCCGAGAGGAGATAAAGTCCGAGCGCCCGCGTCTCGAGAGCGGCCCCGACAACAAACAGATAGAGGAAAGCACCAATAATGACGATGCCGATGTTACGAGACACCACGGCCAGAAGCGAAACGATGGAATAGAAACAGGCAAACACAAAGGCCATCAGCAGGGCAGAGGCAAGAAATTGCAGACTCCAGACTCCCGCCTTCAGGCCAACCACCAACCAGAGTGCCCCGACGAAATACAGAATGTTCGCCAGCATGACCGAGACGGCTCCCAGGGATTTTCCGGCGAGCAATTCCCATCGAGCGATCGGTTTCGAGAGATAAAGGTCGACTATGCCCTTCTCCAGTGCTTCCGGGATGATGCCCGCGGTGGCGAACAAGCCGAACAGGAAGACTCCACCCATGAGCCCGCGCGCAAGCGTGGCCTGCATGGTCGCGATGGCCTGTGCGAGCTGGGAGCTCTCCAGAGGAGGACTGGTTGCGTTCCCGAACAACATCAAGACGATGCCATTGGCAGTCGTTTCCGTCGAAAAGCCGAAGGCAACGAGAATGAGGATGAGCGTCGAGATCCCGGCCAGAACCCAGAGCGTGGCCTTCGCAACTCCCTCCCGAAACGTGTGCGCGACCAGCGTGAGGATCTTCATGACGTCACCTCACGCTTCAGCAGGTTCAGGAATGATTCCTCGAGCGTGCTTCGCTGCCTGGTGATCGAGGTGAGTTCGACGCCATGTTTTCTCAGGAGGTCGATGACACGATTGAGATCCTGCGTCGATCTCAGTTCCGCGGTGAGGACCTCAGGCTCATACGATAGCGGGAGGACCAGCGCCGCCGCTTCAACGCGGAATGCGTCCGGCAATGGCGGGATGAATCCGATCTGAAAGCGCGATCCCTCTGTTGTCAGCTCATCAACGGTGCCGGTCTTCAGTAGCTTCCCTTTGTCCAGAATGGCTACCCGATCGGAGATCAGTTCAACTTCAGAAAGCAGGTGGGAATTCAGGAAGATGGTCTTCCCCTGATTTTTCAGGTCCTTGAGGATGTCCCGGATCTCCTTGCGGCCGATGGGATCCACGCCATCGGTGGGCTCGTCAAGGAAGATGACCTCCGGCTCATTGATGAGCGCCTGAGCAAGCCCAACACGCTGGAGCATGCCTTTGGAGTATTTTTTTACCTTCATCCTCTTCCATTGGTCCATCCCGACCATTTGCATCAGCGGGGTGATCCTGGATTCGACGGCCGCGTGCGGGACTCCGGTGAGCCTTCCGAAGAGCCTCAGAACCTGTTCACCGGTAAGGTATCCCGGGTATCGATGGTTTTCCGGCAAGTAGCCGATCCGCGACCGTATTCGCACATTTGGGAGTTGTTCCCCGAGGATAGCCGCGCTTCCCGATGTTGGAAACGCCAGGGAGAGCAACATCTTGATGAATGTGGTCTTCCCCGCACCGTTCGGGCCCAAAAGGCTGAAAATCTGGCCGCTTTCGACTTCAAGGGAGAAATCCGTCAGGGCCGTCACAGGCTTTTTGTTCAGGAGGCCGTTGCGGTAAACCTTGGAGAGGGAGGTGGATGAAATTGCGATCATGGGGAAAAGATAGGGAAAAAGAGTGGGGATAGCAATGGACCGGACCGTCAGAGTTGGGAAAAGAGGCACCAGGCATAGAAAACACAGTTGTAGCGTGACCTTTCTCGACGATTCTGAGCCATTGTGACCCGGGTCTGTTATTGGATTGCAGGGGTCAGGATTGGGGGGGCCGGGCCGTTTTTCTTCAAGCCTGGGATTGATTTTTGACCCGATTTCCAGTATATTGGCATCTAATCAATCGGAACCCGAAAGGTCGAGAGCTTGTTAAAGGAGTGCATTCTGGATGCATTTTTTAATGGCTGAAAGTCGGACTAGTTTGGTCGTATATACATGGTAAGGCTTTCCAAAAAAGTGGAGTACGGTCTGATTGCGATCAGGCACATTGCTGCCTCTGGCGGCATGGATGTCGTGACCGCCAAGGAGATTTCCGAGGTATACCGTATTCCCTATGACCTTCTGGCCAAAGTCCTGCAGAAGATGGCGAGGGCGGGATTGCTTCTCGCGCATCACGGAACGAAGGGGGGATATACATTGGGCAAAAGGCCGAATGACATTCCGGTCGCTCTGATCATACACGCGATCGAAGGAACGACTCCAATGATAGCCCAGTGCATGGTTGACGGCGCGGAGAGTTGCGGCGTCTTTACGGTCTGCACCATCAAGTCCCCGCTGACCAAGGTTCAAGCCAACATCGAGCGGGCGTTCAACAGCATGACACTTTCGGAAATTGTATAGCAAACGATCGGCGTGATGAGACTCCCCGTCTATCTTGACAACAATGCGACGACACGCGTGGATGAGCGCGTGGTGCAGGCGATGCTTCCGTACTTCACCGAGAAGTACGGGAATGCCGCAAGCCGCCAGCATGAATACGGATGGAGTGCCGAAGGCGCGGTGGAAGCTGCCCGGGCGAGGATCGCATCACTCATCGGTGCGAGCCCCACAGAGATTGTGTTCACCAGCGGTGCCACGGAATCGATAAACCTGGGCATCAAGGGCATCGCGGAAAGCCTCGAGGGAAAGGGCAATCATGTTATCACTGCCGTAACGGAGCATAAGGCGGTCCTCGACACAATTGACAACCTCGAACGTCATGGATTCCGGGTGACGAGGCTGCCGGTGGAAGACGATGGCCGTGTCGATCCCCGGGACGTTGAAGAGGCAATAACGGGGCAAACGATCATTGTGAGCATCATGACGGCCAACAATGAGATCGGGACCATAGCCCCGATCGCGGAGATCGGGCGAATCTGCCGCGCGCGAGGCATTGCGTTCCACACGGATGCGACCCAGGCTGTGGGGAAGATACCCATTGCCGTTCAGTCGATGTTCGTGGATCTGATGTCGTTCAGTGCGCACAAGATGTACGGCCCGAAGGGGATCGGGGCGCTTTACGTTCGTTCGTCGCGTCCTGCCCTGCGGTTGGTGCCACAGATGGATGGCGGGGGGCACGAGCGTGGCCTGCGGTCAGGGACCTTGAATGTCCCGGCAATTGTCGGGTTTGGCAGCGCGGCCGAGATTGCAATGAGAGAAATGACCGCGGATGCCGAGCACACAGGCCGCCTTCGTGATCAATTGGTGACGATGCTCATGACAGAACTTCCGGGCATCACTGTCAACGGGCATCCTTCGCAACGCCTGCCGAACAACGCAAGCATCACATTCGGTGGTGTCGATGCGGACCGGCTGATGATGGGCATGAAGGATCTTGCTCTGTCGACGGGCTCAGCCTGCAGTTCCGCCACTCCATCTCCGTCGCATGTGCTTCAGGCGATTGGCCTGAACCATGAAGAGGTCCGGGGCACTCTCCGGTTCGGGGTTGGGCGTTTCACGACAGGCGAAGAAGTCACGTACGCGGCCGGGAGAATCGTTGAAACTGTGATGAAAATGAGAGTTCCACAGAATTACTCCAAAACTGAAAAAGTATGAAAGAGACCGATATAGTACGTGAGAACACCAAGGAAGTCCTTTTCTTTCTGAAGGAGCGGTACCCTTTCTTCCATTTGTCGAACGTTTTTTTCCGCGACATGCATTACGGCATTCGGGAGTATCTGGAAAAGAGAGGGATAAAGGTGGGGTACGCCGCGGCAGAGGATGTTACCCGGGAGTTTATCAAGGAGCTGGAGGGACAGAAGATACTGGCCCCGATCGATCATCAGACGTGGACGCTGTACTATCCTGAGTTCCGTACGCCTCCGGCAAAACCTGCTGGGCCCGCAAAGCCGGCGGCCCGGCCTGTCGTGCCGCCGAAGCCGCAGTCTGATGAGAAGGCATGACGCTGAAGCATTCACACAGAACGAGTGACCATGGCAACTGAAACCAACACCATAGAATCCCTCGCGAATCGCGAATACAAGTATGGATTCGTGACCGATATCGAAGCCGACACCATTCCGCGCGGCCTCAACGAGGGGATCATCCGAATGATCTCCGCGAAGAAGCAGGAGCCGGAGTGGATGCTTCAGTGGAGACTGAAGGCCTACAAGTACTGGCTCACCATGAAGGAGCCTGCCTGGCCGAACGTGCACTATCCTCCGATCGATTATCAGGGTGCGATCTACTATTCCGCCCCGAAGACCAAGCCACAGCTGAAGAGTCTTGACGAGGTCGATCCGGAGTTGCTGAGGACTTACGAGAAGCTTGGGATATCCCTTGCCGAGCAGGAGCGTCTTACCGGTGTGGCGGTCGACGCGGTGTTTGACAGCGTCTCTGTGGCAACGACGTTCAAAGAGAAACTGAGCGAGCTCGGGATCATTTTCTGTTCGTTCTCCGAGGCCGTCCGGGAGCATCCGGACCTCGTCCGGAAGTATCTGGGCTCAGTTGTGCCGTAC
>JAGDMJ010000066.1 GCA_017860555.1 Bacteroidota bacterium | reverse complement strand
GCGGCCGGCGAGGCATACGCGGAAGATGTTCGGTTTGCTGATCGCGCTTTCGTCATCATGGGCAACGAAGCCCGGGGGGTCTCACCCTCTTTGAAGCACGCGGCGGACGTGCGCGTTGCGATACGCCGCTATGGGTTGGCGGAATCCCTGAACGTAGGTGTGGCATGCGGCGTTCTCCTCTCGGTCCTCAGGACGTCCCCCGCGGCAGCCGAGCGCGGGAGTGTTCATTCTTGACAGCGAACGTGATGGGCATGGCGGGTTTGGGAGCCCGCCTCAATGCGTGGCTGGAACAGTTCGCTACACGGCCATATGCTTCGGGCATCCTCTTCATTGTCGCCTTCATCGAGGGCTCGATCGCTCCTCTTCCACCTGACATCCCATTCGTAGCCCTGAGCGTCGCGAGGCCCCGGCGATCTTTTTTCTATGGCACCATCTGCATTGCGGGCTCCGTGGCCGGTGCGGTTGCGGGGTACTTCATCGGGTATCTCCTGTATGAGTCCCTGGGGCAGCCCCTGATCTCCTTCTACCGCGTCGAGGAGCAGATCGGGACGTTGCTCACGCACTACCGGGAGAATGCCTGGTTGACCCTCATCCTGGCCGGTTTCACGTCCATCCCGTTCTGCGTTTTCACCATGGCGGCCGGTTTGCGTGAGACGCTCGACGTTGGCACACTGGTCCTGGCTGCTTTAGCGGGACGCGCTATCCGCTTTTACCTTCTCTCGGGCATTCTGTTCATGTTCGGCGGGACAGCACGGCGCGCACTGGAGCGGTCTCTCGTCATCGTCCCGGTGATTATGCTGGTGCTGCTCGTCCTCGGGTATGTCGTTGGAACGCTCTTTCTGTGAATCGTATGATCAGTAAGGATCGGAAACAGCGAACCCAGGTCTCGCTCGCCCGTGCCCTCTCAAAGCTGGGTATTGCTTCGCGCGCTCAAGCGCGACGCTTGATCGAGGAGGGGCGTATCGAGGTCAACGGGAAAACGGCGCATAACCCCGGCTTGTGGCTTGACCCGCGCGTCGATCGCATCACGCAGGAAGGGCGGCTGCTGGGAACACGCGAGAAGATCTACCTGGCCCTGCACAAGCCGCGGGGGATCGTGACCACACGGTCGGATGAACGAGGAAGAAGAACCGTGTACGATCTGCTGCCGCCGGATTTCCCCTGGGTATTCCCCGTTGGGCGGCTCGACAAGGATTCCTCGGGGCTTCTCCTTCTGACTAATGACACCGAGTTCGGCGAGGCGGCCACCGGTCCGGAGCGGAAGGTCGAGAAAAAGTACAGGGTGCTTCTGGACCGGCCTCTCACCGCGTCCGACAGACGGTCTCTGGGGACCGGGATGACGCTTCCGGATGGGACTCCGCTCTCTGGTGCAAGCGTGCAGTCTGGAGGCGGGTTGACGGAGTACGTGATAGGCATCAGCGAAGGGAAGAATCGTCAGATCAGGAAAATGTGTGAGAGCCTCGGCTATGAGGTGCAAAAGCTCCACCGGATCAGTATCGGCGATATTCACCTCGGCGATCTGCAGGAAGGGATATTCAGAAACCTCTCTCCGCATGAGCGCGCGTCCATCTTGAACCACACCTGACACGGTATCACGACAATGGCCTCGGTTGTTTCGCAAATCGTGGATGCATGCATCTTCCGTTTCACCGGGAGTTCCGTAGAATACCTCCTGCTCAGGCGGGCGACTGAGGAGCATCTGTATCCGGGCATCTGGCAATGGGTCACCGGCACGCTTCTGGAAGGGGAGAAGTCGTTGGATGCGGCACGTCGGGAGGTCCGGGAGGAAACTGCGCTGGTGGCGAAACGGCTCTGGATCGTCCCTCACCTGACGATGTTCTACGAGGCGGTCAACGACAACGTGCATCTCAGTCCTCTCTTTGCGATGCAGGTGGAGAACGGGGTGGACCCGGTGCTCAGTCCGGAGCATCAGGAATACCGTTGGCTTCCCTATGCGGAAGCCCGGCGGCGGCTCGTGTGGCCGGGACAGAGGGAAGGACTGGATATGGTAGAGCGATTCATCGTCATGGGCGAGGAAGGAGCGGTGCTATTGGAGACTCAGGCGTAGAGGTTTGCAAATCACCCTTTGTTTGCGTAGTTTTGAAAGCTTGGAGCCCATCTCATAACATTCACCTTCCGGAGAAACACGTGAGCGTCCTTGTCGTGGGGTCACTGGCCTTGGATTCCATCGAAACGCCATTTGGATCGGTCCATGATGCCATCGGGGGATCCGCGACCTATATTTCGGTGGCGGCCAGCTATTTTGTCAACCCCATACGAATTGTGGGCGTGGTGGGTGGCGATTTTCCCTCGTCAGCCATCACGTTTCTGGAGGAGCGCAAGGTCGACATCGATGGTTTGCAGGTCATCAAAGACGGAAAGACGTTTCGCTGGTCGGGGCGGTATCGGTACGACCTGAACGAACGGGACACGCTCTCAACCGACTTGAATGTGTTTGAGAAATTCGATCCCGAAATTCCCGAAAAGTATCGGAAGACGAGGTGCGTCTGTCTGGGGAATATTGATCCGGTCCTCCAGTTGAAAGTCCTGGACCAGATGGATAACCCCCGGCTTGTGGTATGTGATACGATGAACTACTGGATCGACCGGAAGAAGGCGGATCTTCAGAAGACATTGAAGCGGATCAACATCTTGATCCTGAACGACTCTGAGGCCCGGCTCCTCTCGCAGGAGCCCAATCTCATCAAGGCCGGCCGTGTCATCCGTTCGATGGGTCCCCGTGTCGTGATCATCAAAAAGGGGGAGCATGGCGCATTGCTGTTGACCGATCAGATGACTTTTTCTGCTCCCGCCTATCCGATGGAGAACATCTTTGACCCGACCGGCGCCGGCGACTCGTTTGCCGGGGGATTTGTGGGCTGGCTGGCCCGCACGGACGATACCTCCGAGGAAAATCTCAAACGCGCGGTCATCTACGGCAGCACGTTGGCCTCGTTCTGTGTGGAGAAGTTCAGCGTCGACGGCTTGAAAGACCTCACCTACCTCCGGATCCAAGACCGCTTCAGGGAGTTCCGCGAGCTCTCACGGTTTGAGGATCTCTAGGACGATGAAGACCATTGAGTGGATTGACGGCCTGGTCCGGTTCCTGGACCAGACGAGATTGCCCCTGGAGGAACAGTACGTCGAGACCGCCGATGTCGGCCGGTTGGCGGATGCCATCAAGCGGCTGGAAATCCGCGGCGCTCCTGCCATCGGTGTGGCAGCCGCCTTTGGCGTGGTTCTGGCGTCCAGGGACGCAACGTCACCCGACCAGATACGAACGCTCTCCTCCCGGGCGATACAAACGCTCGCCTCGACACGTCCGACTGCGGTCAATCTCTTCACCGCTCTAGATAGAATGTCCCGGGTCCTAGAAGCTGGCAAAGCCGACGGCTCCGGCGAAGGCCTGCGGGCACGCTTGCTCGAAGAGGCGCAGGCCATACAGAAGGAAGACATCGACGCGTGTCGCCGGATCGGCGAGCTGGGCTCAGCCCTGATCCTGCCAGGCTCCTCCGTGCTCACTCATTGTAACGCCGGTGCTCTCGCAACAGCGGGAGAAGGGACCGCCCTGAGCGTGATCTTCGCCGCGTCCAGAAAGACCCGTATCGAGCGCGTCTATGTGGATGAAACCCGGCCGCTGCTCCAGGGGGCGCGCCTGACGACATGGGAGCTCCTGAAGAATAATATCGAGGCCGTCCTGATCACCGATAGCACGGCCGGGGTGGTCCTCCAGCAGCAACGGGTCCAGGCCGTCATCGTCGGAGCGGACCGGATCGCTGCCAACGGCGACACGGCCAACAAGATCGGAACATATTCCCTGGCGGTCCTCGCCGAGCGGCACCATGTCCCGTTTTACGTCGCGGCTCCCGTTTCCACCATCGACTTTACAATCGCCTCCGGCGCCGAGATCACGATTGAGGAGCGAGCGGCAGAGGAAGTGACATGGATTGCCGGCACGCGCGTTGCCCCCGAAGGCGTCAGCGTCTTTGCGCCCGCATTTGACGTCACCCCGAACGAATTGATTGCGGCAATTGTTACAGACAGGGGTATCCTGGCTCCGCCGTTCAGCCGAACGATTGCGTCATTGCGTTCCCAACCCCGTGTTTGAAGGATTCTGTGGCATGGCATCATGATCGTCGAGACCGAAGCTGTTGTGCTCAAGACCATGAAGTACCGGGAGACCAGCCGAATCGTCACCCTGTATTCGCGGGAATTCGGCAGACTGGTCGTCATCGCCAAAGGCGCTCGGGAACGGAACAACCGGTTTGGCTCGGCGCTCAATCTGATGAGCTACGTCCAGGCGGTCATATACAGGAAGGAAAACAGGGACCTTCAGCTGCTGTCGCAGTGCGATTCCATTGATTCCTTCAACCATATCTGCGAGGACATGGAGCGCGTGGCAACAGGGATGGCTGTCGTGGAGTTGATGGATGCCGTGACGCATGCGGAAGAGAGAAACACCCCCTTGTTCGGGCTTCTGGTTCAGACGCTCGGGACGGTCAACACGGCTCAGAAAAACGTTGTGAACGCGCTGTATGCCTTCGAAGTGCGCCTGCTTGATATCCTGGGATTCCGCCCCAACTTTCTGACCTGCTTCCATTGTGGCATCCCGATGAACGAAGAGTCTGTCGGTAGGTCAGGCGCGGGATTGAACGTGAGTTCTGGCGGCATCCTTTGTTCGAACTGTTCGTCCCGGGGCATGGGCATGGATACGGTATCGGCGGGCTCCGTCAGGATGTTGCAACATCTGCAGGAGGCATCGGACCCGGCATCGGTCACACGCATCACGATGTCCGCCCGGATGAGAAACGAAGTCGCGGGGACGATGCGCCGCTGTTTGGAGAGCCACATTGAGGGCTTTCGTCCGTTGAAATCGGAAAACATGTTCGCGCTGTTGCATTGATGTAATCTTATCGGAGATCCATATCATGTTCAAGAAGTCGCTCCTGACATCGCTCGTTCTGATATCCGTCGGCATTGTTTTCGGGGCCTTGCTTGTGTCCAATCTGAGCAACGGTATTGATCTCGGTTTTGCGCGAGGCTCGGACCTCAAGCTCGGCGGGCAGGCTCCGATCACCAACCAGAACCAGACCGTCAAGGCCTTCAGCGACAATTTTGTGGCCGTGTCGAAGGCGGTGACCCCTTCGGTCGTTGCCATCACCGTGACGACCTCCGGGAAGGGGAAAGGCAAGACCATGCCCCGCGATTTCTGGCACTTCTTCGGACCCGACTTCAAGATGCCCGAGGAGGAGCCATCGCAGGGATACGGGTCGGGAGTGATTATCACGCAGGACGGCTACATCGCCACGAACAACCATGTGGTGGACGACGCCGACAAGAATGGCATCGAGGTTGTGATGCATGACAAGATTCGGTACAAGGCGAAACTGATCGGTACCGATCCCTCGACCGACCTTGCCGTGGTCAAGATCGAGGCCACGGGTCTCCCTGCCGCAGCGCTCGGCAATTCGGACAACGTTCAGGTGGGGGAATGGGTTCTGGCCATCGGGAATCCGCTCGGGCTGACTTCCACCGTGACGGCAGGGATCATCAGCGCTGTCGGACGCAGCATCAACATTATCCAGTCACAGGGTGGTTACGGGATCGAGAATTTCATCCAGACCGATGCCGCGATCAATCCGGGAAACAGCGGAGGCGCCCTTGTCAACATCACCGGCGAGGTGATCGGTATCAATTCGGCCATCGCCACCACGAACGCGCGCTACCAGGGGTATGGCTTTGCAGTCCCGGTCAACCTTCTTAAAGTTGTTGCCGAGGATCTGATCAAAGAAGGAAAAGTGTTGCGGGGGTATATCGGCGTCAACATCGGGCAGGTGGACCAGACGATGGCGAACGCTCTCGGCCTGAAAGAACCGGCCGGGGTTCTGGTGAACAGCCTCGTGAGGGGCGGTGCGGGCGAGGCTGCAGGCCTGAAGGAGGGAGACGTCATCCTGACGGTGAACGGGAAGGAGGTCAATGCGCCCAACGAACTGCAGACCCTCATTGCGACCCGTCACCCGGGCGACGTTGTCACGCTGCGGATCTTCCGGGATGGGAAGACGATCGAGAAAAAAGTAACCTTGAAAATGCGCGAGGATGACAGAGTGGCAAGCCGGGATGCCGACGAATCGCCTGGGGAAGAACTCCAGGTCCCGGATGTCCCTACATCCCTGAAGTTCGACAACGTGGGCATGAGCGTGCGTGGGCTCACGCCTGACGAGAAAAAACAACTGAGCGTGGAACGAGGGGTATTGGTGACCGACGTGAAGCAATACAGTGAAGCTTACAACCGGCTCATCGGCAAGAATGACGTCATTATCGAGGCCGACCGCAGGGAAATCGACACCCCGGGGGACCTGAAAAAGGTTTTCGAATCCCACAAGCCGGGGGATTCCGTGCTGTTGCGGTTGAAACGACAGGACAGCGAGCAGATCGCCTTTGCGGCAGTACAGATCCCGAAATAGCCCTGCATGGGGAACCAAGCGGGTCCGGTGCCAGGCAAATGCCTGGCACCGCCGTTTGGAGGGGGTTCCGTCTGCCAGCCCGCCGGGAGGGTTGACAATCTGCCCCTTGAACCGTATATTTTCAAAGGTAAACGGCGATTTTTCTATCATTGACGACAGCAAGGAGGTATAGACGACTTCAGCGCTCAGGGTCATCGAAACGGGCTCGATGGGAGAATGAATGCGAAAGTTCTGATCTTGAATCAGAACTATGAGCCCATGAGTGTGATCAACGTGAGGAAGGCCATCGTGCTTCTGTACCTGGGGAAAGCGGAGCTTGTGGAAGCCCACGACGGCAAACAGGTGCGGAGCGTGTCGGTAGCAATGCCTTTCCCGAGCATTTTGCGCCTCTCGATGTATGTCCGGGTCCCTTACAAGAAGATTATCCTCTCCCGCAAAAACATCCTCCGGCGTGACGGGCATCGATGCCAGTTCTGCGGGCGGGGAGACATTCCTCTGACGGTGGACCACGTGATCCCGGCATCCAGGGGAGGTGAAGATACATGGGAGAACTTGGTGTGTGCATGCGTTATCTGCAACAACAAGAAGGGAGACCGCACACCGGAAGAGGCCCTGATGACGCTGCGTCGCAAACCCATGCGTCCAAACCATGTGACCTTCATCAGGCACTTCGTTGGCACGTTGAACGAGCGTTGGAAGCCCTACCTGTTCCTCCACTGACCGCTTTTCGTACTCCTGCTTCCTCTACGTGAAAGGTGCATTTGAAGAATAAAACGATTCTCAGCGGCATGCGGCCGACGGGAAAACTGCATCTGGGGCATCTGGTCGGCGCTCTGGAAAATTGGGTCGCATTGCAGCACGACTTTCACAATTATCACCTGATCGCGGACTATCACGCGCTGACGACGAACCTGGATTCCTCGGGGATCCTACAGAATTCGCTTGACATGGTGATCGACTGGCTGGCAGCGGGAATCGATCCGAAAGAGAGCCCCATCTTCAGGCAGTCGCAGATCAAGGAACACACGGAGCTTCACCTGATCTTCTCGATGCTGATCACTGCAGCCCGCCTGGAGCGGAACCCCGCGGTGAAGGATCAGGTGCGCGAACTCCATATCGAGAATGTAAGTTACGGCCATCTCGGATACCCTGTCCTGCAGGCTGCGGATATCCTGCTGTACAAAGGGGACCTTGTTCCGGTGGGAGAGGACCAGGTGCCGCATGTGGAGATCTCCCGCGAGATCGCTCGGCGGTTCAACGCACAGTACGGCGTCGTGTTCCCGGAGCCGGAGCCGAAACTGACCAGGTTTGCGCGTCTTCCCGGCCTCGATGGGATGGACAAGAAGATGAGCAAGTCGGCCAGGAACACGATCCTGCTATCGGATTCCCCGGACAGCATCAGATCCAAGGTACGGACGGCGGTCACCGATCCGCTGAAAGTCCGGAAGAATGACCCGGGCAGGCCGGACATCTGCCTGATCCATACGTATCATCAGAAATTCAATCCCGGCGGTGTTGCCGATGTCCGGGCCGGGTGCATGAGCGGAGCGCTCGGGTGCGTGGAATGCAAGTTACGTATTGCCGACGCAATTGCGCGGCACCTGGAACCGTTCCGCGAAAAGCGCGCGCATTTCGAAGCGCACCCCGAAGAAGTGCGGCAAATCCTGGAGGACGGCGAAGGCAGGGCACGGTCCCGCGCGCAGGCGACCATGACGGAAGTCAGAAAGGTGATGAATCTCGGGTAGGCCATGTACAGAGTAAAACTCACGGACTTTGAGGGGCCGCTCGATCTCCTGCTATTCTTTATCAAGCGGGATGAGCTGGATATCACCGATATTCCCATCGCGCAAATCACGAAGGAATATCTGGATTCCCTCCAGCTGATGGCTTCCCTCGACCTCGAAGTCGCCGGGGAATTCATCGTCATGGCGGCAACGCTGATGCAGATCAAGGTCCGGATGCTCCTGCCGCGCGACGAGAGCGCCGAAGCGGAAGAGGATCCCCGTGCAGAACTGGTCCGCAGGCTGATCGAGTACAAGAGGTTCAAAGAAATGTCCAGATCCATGTCGACGATGGAGGAACAGCAGCGCAAGGTCTATTTCCGGAAATTCTTCCATGCCGACACCCGCGTCCAACCAGACGATGAGGTAGACATTGAGACACTGAAGGACATCTCCCTCTTCAATCTGATCGCGGCGTACAAGACCGCGATGGACCACATGCCGAAAAAGGTGGTCCACGAAGTGACCCTGTTACCCGTCACCATTGATGAGCAGACCAGTTTCGTGATGGATTACCTGCGGGTCCACGGAACGGGGAGCTTCCTCAAGTTGGTGGCGCACATGACCGAGAAGGTCCGCATCGTCGTGACCATTATTGCCATCCTCGAGCTGACAAAGAACAAAGTGATCACGCTCACACCCATGGAGGGCGGGAACGATATCCTGATCAGGCCCGCGCCCCATATGCATACGTTGAAGGTGGCTACCGCATGAGCGCACAGCAGGCCCCGTCGTTCTCCGGACTGGCGAGCGAGAAGGAGATCATTGAAGCATTGTTCTTTGCGACCGATGAGCCGCTCACGCTGAGGCAGGTGATCGAGATCTTCGGCAGTGCCGAGGAATCGGACCGGAACAGGAGGATCACTCCCGAACTGATCCTGTCGGTGATCGAGGACCTGAACAGGGAGTACAGTGAAACCGGTCGCACGTTCAGGATCGTCAAGATCGCTGGCGGATACCAGTTTGCCACGCAGCCGCATTTCGGCGTCTGGCTCGGCAGGATGGTGAGAGAGCGATCGAAGCGCAAGCTCTCCGTGTCCGCCCTCGAGTCGCTCGCGGTGATAGCGTACAAGCAGCCGGTGACCAAGCCCGAAATCGAGGCTATCCGTGGGGTCAATGCCGACTACGTTCTACACTCGCTGCTGGAACGCAACCTCGTGGCGATCATAGGGCGAGCCGCCACCCCCGGGAGGCCGTTACTGTACGGCACGACGAAAGAATTCCTGAAACACTTCGGCATCAATGACCTGTCCGAACTTCCCAAGCCCCGGGAAATCAATGAATTGATGGCAGAGGCGGAATTCGAAGTCGAGAAGCGGATGCTCAAAGAGATGGAAGAAAAACGGGCGGCGGAAGAAGGAAATGGCTCGGATGACCGCATTGTGGGGCGGATCGACGGAGAGGGAGGGCAGGACGAGGTGGGCGAAAACCTGCCCGGTGTCGACGAACTGACCAGGGACCCTGACCTGTGAAGCGCCCGGTGAAAACGGAGCCCGAAGGGACCGTCAGGATCAACCGCTATCTCAGCATGTGCGGGATTGCCTCCCGGCGGAAGGCCGAGGAACTGGTCCTCAAGGGGAAGGTCGAGATCAACCATCGTGTGGTGACCGACCTCGCGACGAAGGTTCGCCCGGGGATCGACAAGGTGTACGTCGAAGGGAAGCAGGCAGTGCGGGTGCGCGACTACGTGTACCTGGTGATGAACAAACCGAAAGACACGATTACCACCCTGAGCGACGAGCGGGGGCGTACGACCGTCATGACCCTGCTCAAATCCAAACAGCGCGTTTACCCCATCGGCCGACTCGACAGAAACACGACCGGGGTCTTGTTGTTCACCGACGACGGCGACTTTGCCAACAGACTGATGCATCCCAGATTCGAAGTCCCAAAGTCCTATCAAGTGACCCTGGACAAATCGCTTGCTCTCGAACACCGTGACCACCTTCGTACGGGGATACGATTGGAGGACGGCCCTACTGCACCCGCGGAGGTGTACGTTCTCCCGCACGGCAGAGGGAAAGAGATTGGCATCGTTATCCATGAAGGACGCAACCGGGAAGTACGCAGGATGTTCGAGCACTTTGGTTACACGGTGGTGAAGCTTGACCGGGTGGCTTATGGGCCGGTCACGAAAGAGGGACTGGCTCGCGGCGCGACGCGTAGCCTGACCCGGTCAGAGCTCCGCGCCCTGCGCGCTCTGGCAGGTGTCACTGACGCTGGCGGCTGATCCGGGCCTACCAATACCCCTGAGGTATTCCCATGGCACACACATGTCATCGTTTCATTCCGCTCGCGCTCTCATCCTTCATCGCATTGTCGTGCGGTCCTTCGGCATACAAAACGGTCTATCCCGTGCTCTCGGACGGCGCCTATGATTCCGAATTCCCGTACCGGTCAAGCTCCCAACAGCTCGAACAGATCATGGAGTCGGTGAAGCGGATCAGCTGCATTGCGTACTACAAGGTCTATTCGTTCCGGGCCGACGAGAAGATCAAGCTCCGGAACATCACGTCCGATCTGCTCGATCGGTTTGACGACAGTTCGGTTTTTACCAACAATTCCACGTCCGGGACCGCGACGGTCATTTACTCCTCCGGCAGAAGGCTGGCCCTGTTGACCTGCGCGCATGTGGTCGGGTTTCCCGACACCGTGGTCACCTATCATATCAATGCCGAGCGCCGGCTGACGGACAATATCTCCAGCATCGCGTTCAAGAAACGGCAGTCGAATTTCGTCGCCATGCTCCCGGAAGGGGAAGTGTCGATCCTGGCAATCGACATCGATGCCGACCTGGCCGTGCTGGGAACCGAACTGAAC
>JAGDMJ010000065.1 GCA_017860555.1 Bacteroidota bacterium | reverse complement strand
CCGGTTACGTTGAAGTTCCGGCCAACGGACCGTACACTTTCTTTGTCAACTCTGACGATGGGAGCAAGCTGTTCATCGGGGAGGAGCTTGTTGTAAACAATGACGGCCTGCACGGGGCGGTGGAGAAATCGGGAGATGTCATGCTCAATGCGGGCAAGCATGCGATGCTGCTGCTCTACTTTGAGAATGAGGGTGGCGAAAGCCTGAGTCTTAGCTACCGCGGTCCCGGGGTAGGGAAACAAGAAGTGCCGGCTTCTGCTTTCAGCCACTAAGGGTTTTCTTCATGAAACGCACCGTCTTCCGTCTGTGGCTGGCTGTTTTTGCTCTCGTTCCGCCCGTGATCACGTCGTGGGCGCAGGTCACAGCCCAGGCGCCCTATCTCAATCCCACCTTGTCCGTTGAAGAACGGGTGAAGGATCTTCTCGACAGAATGACCCTGCAGGAGAAAGTCGGCCAGATGCAGAACCATGCGCCGGCTATTCGGCGACTCGGCATTCCTGCCTACGACTGGTGGAACGAAGCGCTGCATGGCGTGGCGCGTGCGGGTGTGGCAACAGTGTTCCCCCAGGCCATCGGGCTGGCAGCCACATGGGACCCGGACCTGATGTTTGAGGTTGCGACCGTCATCAGCGAGGAGGCACGTGCCAAGCATCATGAAGCGATCCGGAATGATCAGCATGGTATCTATCAGGGTTTGACGTTCTGGTCCCCCAATGTCAACATCTTCCGCGATCCCCGCTGGGGACGAGGCCAGGAGACATACGGTGAAGACCCGTATCTCACCGGCTGCCTGGGTGTCAGCTTTGTCCGGGGCATGCAGGGAGATGACCCTCGATATTTCAAGACCATTGCCACGCCGAAGCACTTTGCCGCTCACAGCGGTCCGGAAGCGCTCCGGCACAGATTCGACGTCCCGGTAGATGAGCGGGACCTCAGGTTGACCTACCTGCCGGCGTTCGAAGCGTGCGTGCGGGAAGGTGGCGCGTTCTCCATCATGTGCGCCTATAACGGCTATGCAGGGGAGCCCTGTTGCAGCAACGACTATCTCCTGACGAGGATCCTAAGAAGAGAGTGGGGCTTCCGTGGCTACGTGGTTTCCGATTGCGGAGCCATCTCCGATATCCATGCCGGACACCGGAAAGCCTCCTCGGCAGCCGAAGCCTCTGCGGCTGGCGTACGTGCGGGATGTGATCTGAGTTGCGGCGACGAGTACGCATCGCTGACCGACGCGGCCGGAAGAGGGTTGATCAGCAAGGAAGAGATAGATGAGGCGGTCCGTCGGCTCTTCACGGCGAGATTCCGGCTGGGGATGTTCGATCCTCCCGAAATGGTGCCCTACGCCCGGATCCCGTTTTCTTCCAACAACAGCATACGGCACTGGGAGTTGGCTCTGAAAGCAGCGCGCGAGTCTATCGTCCTGCTTAAGAACGAAGGAAGCCTTCTTCCACTCCATAAGAACATCAGGAAGCTTGCCGTTATCGGACCGAATGCGGACGACGTGGAGGTCCTCCTGGGAAACTACAATGGAACGCCATCGGCGCCGGTGACGCCGCTTGAAGGAATCAGGAAAAAGGTCTCTCCGCTTACCGACGTGAGGTGTGCCGTTGGCGGTGCGGTGGCTGAAGGGCTATGGACAGACGCCACCCCGATCCCCGCACTCTTTTTGAGTCCCGGCCTGAGAGGAGAATACTTCTCCAATGTGCGGCTTGCGGGAAAGCCCGCCCTGATACGCACAGACAAACAAGTGAAATTTGATTGGGGTAGTGATTCTCCCCACCCCAGCGTCCTGGCAGACAGCTTCTCCGTCCGCTGGACGGGGAAACTGGTCGCTCCCAGAAGCGGAACTTACAGAATCGGCGTCAACGTGGATGACGGATGCCGGCTCTGGGTTGACGGCAAGCTGGAGGTCGAGGATTGGAACGACGGGGGCGACCAGAAGCTCTTGAAAGAAATAGAGCTGAAGGCGGGAAGAGCATACAACCTTAAGCTGGAGTACTATGACCAGAACGGTGCCGCGATGGCAAAGCTCGTCTGGATTCCGCCGGGGACAGATCTGCTGGCGGAAGCCATCGACGTTGCCAGACAGGCAGATGCGGTGATCCTGTGCCTTGGCCTCTCTCCCAGACTAGAGGGGGAAGAAATGGACGTACGGGTGGATGGTTTTTCGGGGGGCGACCGCCTGACGCTCGATCTTCCAAGGAACCAGGAAGATCTGCTTCGGGCAATTGGCGCCCTGAAGAAACCCACGGTCGTCGTGCTTCTCAACGGCAGTGCCGTTGCGGTCAACTGGGCAGATGCGAACATCCCCGCCATTGTCGAGGCATGGTACCCCGGCCAGGAGGCCGGCAATGCCATCGCGGATGTCCTTTTCGGCGACTACAATCCGGGTGGGCGGCTCCCGGTTACCTTCTACAAGTCCATCGATCAGCTCCCTCCTTTTGAGGATTACAGAATGGCCGGGCGCACGTACCGCTACAACAAGAAGAGTCCGCTCTATCCCTTTGGACATGGCCTGAGCTACACCCGCTTCACGTACAGCATTCTCGCCCTGGATAAACGGCGGGTCCGTGCGGGTGATTCGGTCCATGTTTCCGTGACGGTCAAGAACAGCGGTCAGGTAGACGGCGACGAGGTGGTGCAATTGTACCTCACTGACGAAGACGCGTCCGTTCCTGTTCCACTGCGCTCGCTACAGGGCTTCCGCCGATTGCCCCTTGCTGCAGGGCAATCCGACACGGTGACGTTCGTCCTTACACCCCGCCAGATGTCGCTCATCGATGCGCAATTCCAGCGTGTCGTCGAGCCGGGGCACTTCACGGTAGCGGTTGGAGGGAAACAGCCGGATTTTCAGGGGACCGCAGACGCCAGGACAACGGAAGTATTGAAGGCGCGCTTCGAGGTCACAGGCCCTCTGTTTCCGGTGCGGTAGGAGACAAGAGCTGACCATGGGTAGCACCGTTCGGAATCCGGCTATGATGTTTCTGATGCTCAAGGGTTTTCTTCCAGCTTCGAGAGGAGCGATGGAAGCCTGACACCATGCCCCTGGCCTCTGTTATTCCGTCTTGAAAATGCGACCCGAATGATGTAATATATCAAGCACTTCCCCACACAAACGTATCATGAAAACCGCCACTCTCGCTTCACTGGCTGTCGTCCTATCGATCTCATTGATTGAGTGCTCATCCAAGCATGCTCCCATACAAGAGGAACAGGCAGTGACAGAACTCGGATTGATCCCGAAGCCGCTGAAAATGGAACGGGTGGCAGGGAGTTTCACGATTACCCCCGAAACACGCATTCTCGTGGATACCGGCAATGGCGATGTCATGGTCGTTGGCAGGTACCTGCAACAGGAATTTGGGCGCGGCTCAGGCCATAACCTGACCATCATGGAAAACACGCCAGGCGCGCCTTCCCGCGGAGGGATCGTGCTCGCCATCGTGCCGGCATCAAACAGCGACCAGCGCGATGAATCGTACGAACTTCTTGTCAATGGGGATGGGGTCCGGATTTCTGCTCGCCGGCCGGCCGGCCTCTTCTATGGCGTCCAGACGCTTCGCCAGCTCCTCCCGCCGCAGGTGTACGCGCGGGAGAGTGTCTCCAGGATCTCGTGGGTGATTCCCGGGGTGCGCATTGAGGACAAGCCCAGGTTTTCTTGGCGCGGGCTAATGCTTGATGTGTCGCGCCACTTTTTCCCGAAGAGCTTTGTCAAAGAGTGCATTGACATCATCGCGTTCCACAAGATGAACACCTTTCACTGGCATCTCACTGATGACCAGGGTTGGAGGATTGAAATCAAGAAGTATCCAATGCTTACCACGGTGGGAGCGTGGAGAGTGGACCGCGAACAGTTCACCTGGCAACAACGCAAACCCGCAGAACCGGGAGAAGTGCCCACGTATGGTGGATTCTATACGCAGGACGAGATCCGTGAGGTCGTGGCCTATGCGAAGAGCCGCTTCGTGACCATCGTGCCCGAGATTGAGATGCCGGGGCATGCCACAGCGGCGCTCGCCGCCTACCCGGAATTCTCCTGTTCAGGAGGGCCGTTCACCGTTCGGACCGGCGGATACTGGCCGATCACTGATATTTTCTGCGCCGGAAATGACAGTACGTTCACATTCCTGCAGAGTGTCCTCTCTGAAGTCGTGGAACTTTTCCCTGGCGAGTTTTTCCATGTTGGCGGAGACGAAGCGAACAAGGTCAATTGGAAGAAATGCCCGAAGTGCCTCTCTCGCATAACAACCGAGCATCTCAAGAATGAAGAGGAACTTCAGAGCTATTTCATCCGGAGAATTGAGAAATATCTGACCGCAAAAGGAAAGCGGCTCATTGGATGGGATGAGATCCTCGAAGGCGGGCTGGCCCCGAACGCCACGGTAATGTCCTGGAGAGGGATCGAGGGAGGGATTGCCGCGGCGAGGCAGAATCACGACGTGGTCATGACGCCGACGAGCAATTGCTACTTCGACTACTACCAGGGAACAAACGGGGAGCCTGAGGCCATAGGAGGCTACTTGCCCCTGGAGCAGGTCTACTCCTACGAACCGGTGCCAGAGGTCCTGAATGCTGCGGAAGCCAAACATGTTTTGGGAGTTCAGGCAAATCTTTGGACGGAATTTATTCAGCATGGCAAGCACGCGGAGTATATGTTGCTGCCGCGTCTCTCGGCCCTGGCGGAAGTGGCATGGGTCGAACCTGAGCAGAAAAACTATGAAGGTCTGCTGGGGCGCTTCGGGAAGCAGCTCGCGCGATTCGATCAGATGGGGGTAGATTACAGACTAAACCCGCCGGAGTTCAGCCCGAGCGGAGGCCATGTATTGCTGGATACGCAGAAGAAGGTCGAGGTCACGCTCCGCAATGAGGTGCCAGGCCCGGTTCATTACACGCTTGACGGTTCCGAGCCCTCGGTGACATCTCCCCTGTACGCCGGCCCGATCGTCCTTGAGCAAAACACCGTCCTCAAAGGAAAAACCATCATGCCGGGAGGAAAAGAAAGCCCTGTTGCACTGGCGCTCTTCAGCTTCGTAGACCCGAAGGTCAACGGGGTTGACTATTCATACTACGAAGGTGAGTGGAGCATGCTCCCGGATTTCGACGCGTTGAAGCCGCTCCGGAGCGGGCGTGTCTATGACTTCGGGCTCGCAGATGTCAAACCACGGGACGACCATTTTGCTGTCCGATTCACGAGCATGATCGACATTTCTGTCGATGGTTCGTACACATTTTTCGTCAAGTCCGATGACGGCTCACGGCTACTCGTTGACGGGAAGGTTGTTGTGAACAACGATGGGCTGCATGGCGGACAGGAAGCCACGGGCGTCGTACTGCTGAAGGCTGGCCGGCATCCGGTGACCCTGCTCTACTTTGACAGTACCCAAGACCAGATGCTGGAGGTATCCTATCAGGGAGCAGGAACGGAGAAGCGCACCATTCCCCCGAGCGTGCTATTCCAGAAGTAGCGAAGGTGATATAGACCGGAATGTGCCCCGACCCTGCGGATCCCCTGGAGGGCCCTCGACATCCCGTGATCCATTAATGATCGTTGAAGCGAAGGCAACGCCGGCAACGGCCTCCGAAAAAGGAACCAGTCAATGCAGTCAACGTCAAGGATAACCGAGCGTCTTGATGCCTTATACGAATTCGACAGAGAACCCGTACCGGAGAACAAACTGCTTGGCCCGAGCAATTTCATCGGCGTCTATGCGGGCGAACACGTTGCCGGGACGGAGTATGTCATTGGTCCTCTCTTCGTCGCGCACGGCGTCGCTGCGGCCGATCTGATCGTTGGTCTCTTGCTCGGCAACCTGCTCGCCGTCCTGAGCTGGGCCTTCATTGCGGCTCCCATCGCCGTCAAGACCCGGCTGAATCTCTACTGGCAGCTGCGAAAGATTGCGGGGCCGAAACTCACATTCGTGTACAACATCGTGAATGCCCTGATGTTCTGCTTCCTCGCCGGCTCGATGATCTCCGTGTCGGCAACAGCGGTGGGGCTGCCATTCAACATGGCCATGCCTGGCCTGAACGATATGTATCCGAACAGCATAGGTTGGGTAGTGGTCGTCCTGCTCGTGGGTGCGGTGGTCACTGCCCTGGCGATCCTTGGCTTCGAGAGGCTATCCCACTTTGGCAAGGTCGCGGCGCCGTGGATGTTCCTCGTCTTCGTGGCCAGCGCGATCGCCGTGCTCCCGACCCTGGGGGTGAACTCTTTTGGAGATTTCTGGCGAGTTGCCAACGAGCGGATCTGGACCGGCGTTCCGGAAGCGGGACAATCCAAGTTCACCTTCTGGCATGTGGTCTTCTTCTCCTGGTTCTGCAACATGGCCATGCATATCGGCCTTTCCGATATGACGTTGCTTCGCTACGCGCGGAAATGGCAGTATGGTTTCCTCAGTGCTTTTGGGATGTATGTGGGACACTTTACGGCCTGGATAGCATCCGGAATTCTGTGTGCCGCGGCGCTGAGGAATTTCGCTCCCGGCCCGATTGCCTATCTGGGCGCAGGGATTTCCGGGGCTATTTGCGTGCTCGTTGCAGGCTGGACGACGGCGAATCCCACACTGTACCGCGCAGGGCTCGCACTCCAGACCGCCACACCCGATTGGAAACGATGGAAGGTGACGCTGGCTGCCGGGATCGTGACAACGCTGGCTGCACTCTTCCCGGCGCTGATGATGAAGCTTCTGGATTTCGTGGCCCTTTACGGGCTCATCCTGATGCCGATGGGAGCGGTGGTGTTTACGGACTTCTGGATTCTTCCCCGGCTCGGCATGAACAGCAATATCGCGGAGATACGTCGCCTGGCCATCAACTGGCCGGCCGCGGTTGCCTGGGCACTGTCGCTCCTCATCTGCTTCCTGCTGCCGGTGGAGATATTCTTCAAAGGGCTCCCGGGCTGGTTCGTCTGCGTCGTTCTGTATGTCGGGGGGAGCTGGTTGGTGCAGCGGAGACTGAGTCCGGCCCGTGTGGCCCGTGAGGATACCCTTGAAGTGCCAGGCATTGGAAGGAGCGCACAATGAAAACAACGGCGAAACTCCTTTCGTATATCGCTCTGGGATTGACTGTCGTCCCGTCATTCTATGTGTTCGCGGGGAGCATCACCTGGCAGACGCATGCCGGTCTCATGCTCGGCGGAACGCTGCTCTGGTTTGTGTCCGCCCCGATTTGGATGAAGAAGGATTGAGAAGAGCAGAGGCCGGAAGCAAGAGGCAAGAGACAAGAGGTATGAGCCAGAAACTCACAACCTAGAACCAGCAACCAACAATCAGCTACCGGCAACCAACACCAACAACTAACAACCATCTACTATGAGCCTTAACCGAAAACTGAGGATGGCGCTGATCGGAGGAGGGCCAGGGGCGTTCATCGGCGACGTGCACAGCAAAGCGGCACGCATGGACGGCAAGATCGAGCTTGTTGCCGGCGCCTTCAGCCGGGATCCCGCGAAGTCCCGGGCGGCAGGTCGGTTGTATCTTGTGGACCCGCAGCGCGTGTATGGCAGCTATGAGGAGTTGATCGAAAAGGAGAAGGAGCTTTCAGAAGAGGAGCGCGTGGATTTTGTCACGATCACCACTCCGAACCACCTCCACTTTCCCATCGCGAAGGCATGCCTGAAGGCGGGCTTTCATGTGATGTGCGAGAAACCCATGACGTTGACCGCGAAGGAGGCCAAAGCCCTGCGTGCAGTGGTTCGAAGGAGCGGACTTGTCTTCGGGCTGATGCACAACTACACCGGCTATCCGATGGTGAAACTCGCCCGCGACATTATTCGCCAGGGCGATCTGGGAGAGCTGAGGAAGGTCGTCGTCCAGTATCCTCAGGGATGGCTTACCGATCCGCAGGAGAAAAGCGGAAGCAAGCAGGCCGGATGGCGTACGGATCCTGCCCGGAGTGGCGCTGCCGGTGCGATCGGCGATATCGGGACTCATGCGGAGAACCTGAGCGAATATCTCACCGGATTGAAGATCACCGAATTGTGTGCAGACATCAGCACCTTCGTGAAAGGTCGACGGCTGGATGACGATGGCAATTGCCTCGTGCATTTCGAGAAGGGCGTGAAAGGGCTCCTGCACGTCAGCCAGATCGCCAACGGGGAGGAGAACGGACTCGCAATCTGGATCTACGGCTCGACGAAGGGATTGGAATGGCACCAGGAAAACCCGAATTACCTCTCCATCAAGGACTACAAGGGCCCTGTGCACATCTGGCGGCGGGGTAATCCCTATATCGGAGAAAAGAGCGCTGCAGCCGGGCGGGCGAGCCGTTTGCCGTTCGGTCACCCCGAGGGATTCATCGAAGCCTTTGCGAACGTGTACGTCAATTTTGCAGATACGCTCGGTGCGCGCCTTGCCGGAGAAAATGCGGATCCGCTCATGCTCGATTTTCCCACGGTCGATGACGGCCTGCGCGGGATGCTCTTCATTGAGACCGTTCTGGACAGTGCGCGACGCAAAACGAAATGGACGAAAATGCATTCATAAGGAGACCTGCGATGGCCCGACCAATTACACTCTTCACAGGACAATGGGCGGATCTGCCGCTGTCCGTCCTTGCCAGGAAAGCGGCTTCCTGGGGATATGACGGACTGGAGCTTGCCTGCTGGGGAGATCATCTTGACGTGTTCAGGGGAGCAACAGACAAGAAATACATCCGGAAGCAGCTGGACATCCTCGCAAAGAACAAACTGAAGCTGTTCGCGATCAGCAACCATCTCGCCGGACAGTTGGTGTGCGACCTCAACAACGACAGCCGGTCGGATGGCTTCGCACCGAAAGAGGCCGCCGGAGATCCGGAGAAGAAACGGGACTGGGCCATAGAGGCCATGAAGAACACGGCACGCACGGCTCGGAATCTCGGCGTGAAGGTCGTGAACGGATTCACCGGCTCTTCCATCTGGCACATGATCTACAGTTTTCCTCCCGTGACCGACACGATGATCGAGGACGGCTTCGCGCAATTCGCCAGGCTCTGGAATCCGATCCTGGATGTCTTCGATGAATGCGGTGTCCGTTTCGGGCTGGAGGTGCATCCGACCGAGATTGCGTTCGACTTCGTAACGGCCAGGAGGGCCCTGGATGCCATCGGCGGGAGGAAGACCTTCGGCTTCAACTTCGATCCGAGCCATCTCCTCTGGCAGATGATGGATCCCGCCAAATTCCTCTATGAGTTCTCTGACAGGATCTTTCATGTGCATATGAAGGATGCCGCGCTGCAGCTCAATGGCAGGAGCGGCATTCTTTCTTCGCATCTGAACTTCGGGCGTCCGGAACGGGGATGGGATTTCCGGTCGCTGGGACACGGCTCGGTCAATTTCGAGGAGATCATCCGCGCGCTCAACCATATTAGCTACACCGGCCCCCTCTCGGTGGAATGGGAGGACAGCGGTATGGAGCGTGAGCATGGCGCGAAAGAGGCATGCGCGTTTGTTCGTAAGACCGATTTCACGCCTTCCACGATCGCTTTCGATGCGGCATTTGACAAATGAAAGGAACATTGACAGTGGCAAACACCATTGATGTACGCCGGCGGGAATTCCTGAAAAAGGCCGCTGCAGCGGCCATGGGAGCAGCCGGACTTCCGCTGTTCATTCCGGCCCGTGCGCTCGGCCGGGATGGCAACAGTGCCCCGAGCGAAAGGATCACCATCGGCTGCATTGGGGTGGGAGGGATGGGGACGGCGAACATGACCAGCTTTCTCCACAAGAGAGACGCGCATGTGGTCGCAGTGTGCGATGTGGATGCTGTGCACCGCAAGGCCGCTGCCGATGCAGTCAATGCGAACTACGGCTCCAAGGACTGCGCGCAGTATGAAGACTTCAGGGAGCTGATCGCGCGCCCCGGGTTGGATGCGGTCTCGATCGCTACGCCCGACCAGTGGCATGGCGTCATCGCCGTAGCGGCGGCCATGGCGGGGCTTGACATCTACGGCGAGAAGCCGCTTGCCTATACGATCTCCGAAGGGCGTGCCATCGTCGACGCCGTCAAGCGCTATGCCCGCGTCTGGCAGACCGGCAGCTGGCAGCGGTCCCAGCGCCATTTTCGCTATGGGTGCGAGCTCGTGCGGAACGGGCGGATCGGGAAGGTCCATACGGTGCGTGTTGGCCTGCCGTACGGCAACAGCATCGCTGACATGGGTGGGTACCAGGTTACAAACCCACCGGCGGGCTTCAACTACGACATGTGGCTGGGACCCGCTCCCTGGGCGCCCTACTGCCCGAACCGGTGTCACTGGAATTTCCGGTGGATCTCCGACTACTCCGGCGGACAGCTCACCGATTGGGCCGGTCATCACTGCGACATCGCAAACTGGGGAATGAACACCGAGCGGAGTGCTCCGATCGAGATCGAAGGAACGGCGGAGTTCCCACCAGCGAATGAGGGGCTGTTCGATACCGCTGAAGGCTACCGCTTCGAGGCCAGGTTCAAAGAAGGCTTCACCATGATCGTTGCCGACCGGAAGAAGCAGCCCTTGGGGATGGGCGTCCAGTTCGAAGGAGAGAACGGGTGGGTCTATGTCGACAGGAGCGGGATCGATGCGTCCCCAAAATCGCTGCTGACGTCGGTCATCGCCCCGGACGAAGTGCACCTCTACGTGAGTGATGACCACCACCAGAATTTCCTTGATTGCGTCCGCAGCCGGTCGCTCACCGTGACGCCGGTAGAGGTCGCGCACCACTCGATCATGGTGGGACACCTGGGCCTGATCGCGATGAAGCTCGGCCGCAAGGTTGTCTGGGACCCTGCGGCGGAGCGGTTCGTAAACGACCCTGCGGCAGACAGCTATCTTGTGAGGCCGATGCGGAGCCCGTGGCATGTGTGAGCGGAAGAGTGAAAATGGAGGATGGAGAATCGAGGATCGAAGATCGAGGATGATGAAGGGAACCGGCGTCGCGGGGGAAAAAAACATAAGGTCGATTAACAAAGGATCATGACAATGAGATATCGAGCAGGAATCGGTTCACTTCTACTGGCATCGTTCCTTTGTGCAGCACCTGCCATAGCCCAGATCCCTCCCGAGGATCTCCAGAAGATCGACCAGGCGATACCCTCCAGACCAGTTGAAAAGCCGGATCAGCCGCGAAG
>JAGDMJ010000549.1 GCA_017860555.1 Bacteroidota bacterium | reverse complement strand
CGACCCTGGTCTGGAGCATGGCATATCCCAGCCCCAAGCCGTTCGCCGCAAGGTCTTCGAAGGAAAACCCGTAAGGAGAAAACCCATCCCCGATCTCGATCGAGATGGCAAAAAAGGCCGTCGTCCCTGCCGCCCACCAGAACGCCGTTGCCGGGCGGAATCCTCCCCAGAGCATCAGGTTTCGAAAGGCATGAAAATAGAAATACGAGGTGAAAGTGTGCCCGACCTTGTCAATTCCGAGCGAATAATCGTCGAACCACCCTTCGTTGTTGAGATGGAACTGTGTGGATTGCCCGTTCCACCAATCAAAGTATGAACTCACCAGCGAACCAACCAGCACACCCCCGACCGCGACGGTCGACATGGCTTTCCGAGCGGTCCAATCCGGCCGGGTGTAGAATCCTTCGGTGACAACGATGCTGTCCTGGGCGGAGGTGCGTGCCGTGGCTGCACACAAGAGGAGGAGGAAGAGGAGCTTACCGATCACATTCATGGGCGCACGGCGGCCGTGGGAATGGCCCTTGCGGCCCCACTCGCTCGCACTCGTTCAACTTCGGCGATGATCGAGTCCAGATCGACCAACTGAATGCACTCGAGATTGTAAGGGCAGGTACGCTTCCAGCATGGCGAGCACTCCAGCCCCTCAGGAATGAGTTTGATTCCGCGATCAAAAAGATCGACCTCGGTCCAGCAGCTTACGCCAAACCAGGCGATGACATGTTTCAGCACACAACGGACGCCGGCCATCTCCGCCAGAGCCTCGATCAATAAGACGTGCTGGTCAACGGTGAGTTTCTTGTTCGGGTAGAGCTCGGAACACCCCGTATTGAGCCCGACAACCAGGTGTTCCCCCGTAAGGCCGGTTTCCGCTTTGAAGCGCTCGCAGAAGGCCTCTTCCTCTGCACTCAGATTCAGCACGTACTCATCACGGCCGTATTCCAGCTTGAATTGCTCGCACTGAAGTCTGGACACCGTCTTTGTGTTCACGCGGAACTTCAGATGATCGTCGAGCCCCAGGCGGTAATTTTCCTCGCTCTCGGGGTTTAGCGGGATGATCGCCCCATGTTCACTCAATCCGAACCCAAGCTTTTCACCAGCACTCAGCTCCATGGTCAAAGCACAGGAGCGCTGTGACTTGTCCACGTTCATAACGACGTCGAACCGGATATGCCGGAGAATCAACCAGCTCTCCGGTTCCCAGAGGTAGACGCGGTCGATGAGCGGATTGTTCGCCAGAAGCGGTGCCGCATTCTTGAGGGTAATCCAGGTGACATGACTCTGTGGGTACTTGCGCTTGATCGCCGGGAGGATGCTGGTGGTAACCAATACATTCCCCATGGCATCAAGGTTTACGATAAGGATTTTCGTCCCGATCGGGTCAAAACGTACGCATTCCTCCAAACAGTTGGTATTCGGGAAGCAGGGTTTGTATCCGGTGAAATGCTTACATGCAGGAGGATGATAAGTCATGGCAGACATAAACTAAATATTGCTGCGCTCATTTGCAACGTCAGAAGTCGATGAAGAGGCTCACAAGATGCACACTCTCTTTTTGGTCGTAGAACTGGCCTCGTTCTTCGAAACCCGTCCGAAAAGTGTAGGCAAGCCGGAGCGCGTATCGTTGCTTGACGAAGAATCTGATGCCCGCCTCATAACTTTGTGTCGTGCCCCACGAGAGGTTCTGCCGGAATTTCACGTCGAAAGCCGCGAATAATCGGGCCCATCCGTTGAGTTTCAGATTCGCTCCCTCCCCTCCTATCTGAAGTATCCAGGGCTCCGTGGTCGGCTCGAAGTGGTAGTTCCAATCTGCCCCTGCATACACGTACCCCGCAAGCAGCGGGATGTCGTATGCCGCGGCAAAAGTCACGTAATCACGCACGTAGGAAATGGACTGCTCATCCAGGATCTCGATCCCATCATCGGCAAAATGAGAGCTGACATGTCCAAGCGCCACGCGCAGCGCGAGCGATCGGAGCCGCAGATCCAGGGGAAAATCGACCTTGTAGTCGATCGTGTAGACCGTAATATGGCCCGGCGTCTTGATGATGCGGTTGAATGCCGTGGCCGAGGCGCCGAGCTGCCACGACCTTCCCCAGACATTCGCTTGAACGAGCGGGAGTGCCGCCCCGATGCTGCCAATCCACTCGCTGTTGTTGGTAACACGGCCAATGGACATCCCGTGCGCTAGCGCGTCGGCGGTGAACATTGGGAAGACCTTTTCCCCGGGAAAGATATCGAACGTCGGAGAGTCCTCCTGCGCCACGGCATGCAGCGCCCCGAGCAACGCCAGGATCGCGGCAATCGATGTGTGGCGATTCACGCGGGCTTTCCCTCCTTCAAGATCCCGTTCCGGAGCATGAGTGCTTTGACGCTTTGCATGACAGCGTCCGGTGAGAGGTCTGTCATGCAGATATTCCCGATCGGGCACCTGGTGAGATTGCAGCCCAGGCAGTCGAGATCCTCCTTGCGGACGGTCAGGTGGCGGGGTCCATAGGGGCCCTGCAACATGGGATTTGTCGGCCCAAATATTCCCAGGACCGGCGTCCCAACTGCGGCCGCAAGATGCATCGGTCCGGAATCGTTGCTCACGATGAAAC
>JAGDMJ010000064.1 GCA_017860555.1 Bacteroidota bacterium | reverse complement strand
CAAAAGAAGTTTACATCCTAACGGACTTCATCCTTCACGCGGCGTCGCTGCGTCAGCCTTTCGGCCATTGCGCAATATTCCTCACTGCTGCCTCCCGTAGGAGTCTGGACCGTGTCTCAGTTCCAGTGTGGCTGATCATCCTCTCAGACCAGCTACCCATCGCAGGCTTGGTGGGCCGTTACCTCACCAACTACCTAATGGGACGCAGGCTCATCTATAGGCGCCCTTGCGGGCCTTTAACAACATCACCATGCGGTGCCGCTGCATTATCGGGTATTAGCTCCGCTTTCGCGGAGTTGTCCCCGTCCTAAAGGCAAATTGCCTACGTGTTACTCACCCGTGCGCCACTATACTCGGGATATTGCTACCCCTTTCCCGTAGACTTGCATGTGTTAAGCACGCCGCCAGCGTTCGTCCTGAGCCAGGATCAAACTCTCCGTTGTAGTTATCTCTAACTTCAATGTTCGAGTTTGAGACTTGGCACATTACTCTCTCCGCCCCTCTAAGAAAAAAAAGACGAAGAGAAATCTTAGCCAAGGTTAGAACTCTGCTAAGATTGACTTATGGCTATGCACACTATTTTTCAAAGAACAAACTTATGAAACGAACCCCGCATTTACTTGCGGGTTCATAATATACAAACAAAATCTTCTGATGTCAAGAACTCAGATGGGATTTCCGAACTTTTTCTTCAGTCCGCGCTGCCCAAGAGAGGGGTATAAATATAACGAAAGGACGGAACAATGTCAACCAATTTTCATAAAATCACAGGCGAAAGGGCCCGCCCCTCCTTCTCAAAACGCAATCGGCATCGTATGGATTATCCTCTCGACTCGGAGAAAAGTTCTACGAAATTCCAAGGGAAACGGGGGTCCGCCGACTCTGCCAACGCCTGGTGCCGCCGCCGATTCCGGATGGATGATTCTGGATCCATGGTCCATAACCGACCAGCAATCGCTCGGTTGTGGATCACGGATCATCCATCGACTATCCGGAATTGAACAGGCTAATTGTTCATAGAGCAGCCGTCGGTTCCGAATGGATATGCATCCCCCACGACAAAAATAAATCGCTCCCGACCCTCGTAAAAAGCCACTTTGCAGAGTAATACATTTAAAGGAGCCCCGTCAACCGTTGAGACAGGACTGCACGTGGCCAAAGGAGACGACATCCGGAACCTGCTCGTCGATTTTACTGTAGAGATCATGGATCTGTGCGATGCACTCAGGAAAAAACCCGGCATGGGGCCGATCCCGGATCAATTAATGCGCTGTGGCACTTCTCCCGGCCCTAACTACGCAGAGGCCAGAGGAGCAGAAAGCGCTCGTGACTTCGTCCACAAGTTGGGTATCACACTAAAGGAATTGAATGAATCCGAGCACTGGCTGGAAGTGCTCATCAAACGGAAGATGGCAGAAGACCAACCGGTGGAGAAGACCCTGGAGGACTGCAAGAAGGTCTGCAGGATCATTGGCGCCAGCGTGCGAACGGCAAAGAAGAACCTGGGCCGCTATCCTATGGCAAAACCTGGAGAGGAAAAGCCCCCGCCGATTCCGGATGGATGATTCCTGGTGCATCATCCATGACGAATGGTCCTACATCAGCCCCGCGATCCCCCAGCCCCGCAATTCCTCCAGCATCCGCCTGTCCGTGAGGTCGTAATGAATCGGCGTCACCGAGACGTACTTCTCCCGGATCGCGATCTGATCGGTCTCCAGGTCCGTGTCCGTCACGTTCATCTTGCCGGTCAACCAGTAGTACTCCCGATTTGCCGGATCACGACGCACGTCAAAGGTGTCATCCCAGCACGATTTCCCCTGTCGGGTCAACAGGATCCCCTTGATCTCATTTTCCGGTACAGCAGGGATGTTGACGTTCAGCAGCGTCCCTTCGGGCAGCCCTCGCTCCCCCACGAGAAGTCCCAACCTGCCGGCAAACCGCGCAGCATACGAAAAGTCCGGATCGCCGTACGTCGTAAGCGACACGGCGATCGACGGGATCCCCAGGATCATCCCCTCCGTCGCCGCCGACACGGTCCCCGAATAGATAATGTTGATGGCCGTGTTCGACCCATGGTTGATGCCGGAGATCAACAGGTCCGGCTTCTCCTTGAGGAGAAAGCGGACGGCAAGCTTCACCGCGTCGGCCGGCGTGCCTTCCACGGCGTATCCGAAGAGTTCATCGTTTTTCTTGAAAGGAATCGCCCGGATCGGGTAGTTCATCGTGATGGCATGCCCCACGGCGCTCTGCTGCTTGTCGGGCGCAACCACGGTGACGCGCGCGATCTTTCGGAGCTCGCGCACCAGCGCGTAAATGCCCGGGGCGTCGATGCCATCGTCGTTGGAAACAAGAATGTGAAGAGGATGCGTGGTGTCTTTCATGCGATCTCCATGGTGAGCCCAAAAACGCGGAAGTCATTGCAGGCGCGTAAGGCGAAACAACCTCAACCGTTCGGATCTCCTACGGGCGGACGAAAGAGAACGGCCATCGTCCATCGCACCGTCGGGACTTCAGTAGCTCTCCTTGTCCGTCGGGAACTGCTCCCCCTTGACATCGTGCATATATTTCCGGAACGCTTCGCGCATGGACGATGCCAGTTCGGCATACCGCCGCACAAAACGCGGCTTGAATTCCTCGGTCATTCCCAGCATGTCATAGACCACCAGCACCTGTCCGTCGCAATGGGGACCGGCACCGATGCCAATCGTGGGCACTTTGATGGACTCGGTAACCTCCTGCGCAAGCTCGGAGGGGATCTTCTCCAGCACGATCGAGAACACCCCCGCCTCCGCAAGGACCTTCGCGTCCACCAGGAGTTCATCCGCCTCGGTTTTGTCCTGCGCGCGCACCTCGTAGGTGCCGAACTTATTGATGGACTGTGGGGTCAGGCCCAGGTGCCCCATCACGGGAATCCCGATCTTGACCAGATGCTTGACGATGTCGGCGATGTATGCTCCTCCCTCCAGCTTCACCGCTCCTACGCCCACCTCCTTCATCACACGCCCGCAGTTGCGCACCGCATCGTCCACGCTCGTCTGGTAGGACATGAACGGCATGTCCACCACGATCAGCGCGTTCTTCACCGCACGCTTGACCGCCTTGGCATGGTAGATCATGTCGTCCACCGTCACCGGGAGCGTCGTCTCGTGCCCCTGCACGACATTGGCGAGCGAATCGCCGACCAGGATAATGTCGATGCCGACCTGGTCCAGGATCTTTGCCACGAGATAGTCGTAGGCGGTGAGCATGGCGATCTTCTCGCCGGTGTTCTTCATGGTCATCACGGTCTTCGTCGTAACGACTCGAGGGCGGGCTCCGACTTTCCCCGGAGCTCTGGAATCGGCGGCGTTCGATTTAGGCATGGGCGTGTACGTCTTGTGGATGATCAGTTGAGAACACCACTCCCCACTCGCTTTCAAAGCCCCGGCGAACGCATTCTCCCAGCGAGTCCAGATCGATCTCCCGCCCCAGGATCTCGGAAAGGTCCGTCGTCTTCTCCTCCAGGTCACGCCGGAGCCGGTCAAGAACAGCCGGGTCGGCAACGGTCAGAAGATCAGCAAGTCGGCGATGCGCGGGACCGCACAGGATCGATCCGTGCTGGAGAATCGCCTCGCGTTCGCCGTCGCTGAACCGGCGCTGTGCACTCCCTACGAGCTTTCGTCCCCGCCACTCAATCTCATACCGTGCCGAGCTGGTGAAGCAGGGTATGGACGACGGTTGCCGGTAGTTGCTCCGGAAATCCGGTTGTGAGCGCTGGAGTGCAGCGTCCACTCCAAAAAGGTTCAGGCCGCGCACAAGGGCACGGCCAATATCGTTGTACACCTGATGAATGGTTTTCCGCCCGGCGGGGAGTGTGACGCTGTAGGTCAGTTCCTGGGCGTGGAGAATGGCGCGGCCTCCCGTGGGACGTCGGACAACGTCGATGCCCTCTTGCGAACATTTGGCGGCATCAAGATCCGCCGCGTTTTGATTGTATCCCAGAGAAACGGCCCACGGCCTCCAGCGAAACAGACGTAACGTGGGGATCCCCTCGGCCATCGCTTCTCCGAGAAAGCTCCGGGCCAGCGCTTCATCGTATGCCATGTTGCGGTCGCCGGTGTTCCACCCCGTGTCGACAAAGCGCCAGGCGGCACTCACAGTCCTTTTCACCCCCTCATGCGCGGGGCACCGATGATCCCCCGCTTGCTCTTCTCGATGAATTCAACAACGTTGCGTACCTCCTGAACTGCCATCAGCTCCGCGTTGTCCCTGATCCTGGCAAGGGCCTGCGAGACGTTCAGCTTCGCGTGATACAGCAGCTGGTAGGCCTTGTCCAGCGCGGCAATCGCTGCGGGCTGAAAGCCCCGGCGACGGAGCCCAATGGAATTCAAACCTTCACACACCAACGGATCATTGCCCGCCAGTATGTACGGAGGAACGTCTTTGGAAACGCGAAGTCCTCCCCCGATCATGGCGTGCTGGCCGATCTTGACGAACTGGTGGACCGGCGTAACCCCGCCAATCGTGACCCAGTCCTCGACAACACAATGGCCCGCAAGCATGACGGCATTTGCCATGATGATGTGGTTGCCGAGAACGCAATCATGGGCGACATGCGCAAAACCCATGAGGAAGCAATCGCTTCCGATGATGGTCCTCCCCCCTTCGCCGGTGCCCCTGTGAAGCGCGGCGTACTCACGGACGACGGTGCGGTCGCCGATCTCAAGTGATGTGGGCTCGTTGGCATACTTCAGATCCTGGGGGACGTGCCCCACAACCGCGCCATGGTGGATCCGGCAGTTCTTGCCGATACGAGTACGAATGCCGATCAACGCGTTCGCGTCGATGACGGTGCCATCGCCGATCCGGACGTAATCTTCGATGATCGTGAACGGCCCGACGCAAACGTTGTCGCCAAGTTCGGCGCTCGGGCTGACCTGGGCGCGTGGGTCGATGCTGGTGCTCATGGTATCCTGGATGATCAATAGATGGAGGATGGCTCAGGCTTGCTGCCGCGCTACCGGGACGCTGTCCCTGCCGGGATACGCTTTCCGTCGAACGGCTGCGCCCGGGATTCCTTGCGCTCGACGATGGATGCCATCATCTCGGCCTCCGCCACGAGGTTTCCATCAACAAACGCCTTGCCGGCCATGACGCAGATCCTGCTCTTCCGGCTGAGCAGGGTCAACTCGAAGACCAGCTGATCTCCCGGGGTGACCGGCTTGCGGAATTTCGCTTTGTCGATCGACATGAAGAAGACAAGTTTACCTTCCGGGTTTTCGATGCCGTTGAGCAGGAGGATGCCGCCGGTCTGGGCCATGGCTTCCAGGATCAGCACCCCCGGCATGACGGGTTGTCCGGGAAAGTGCCCTTCAAAGAAGGGCTCGTTGGTGGTGACATTCTTGACACCGACGATCTTCTCATCCATCTTGAAGTCGATGATCTTATCGATCAACAGGAACGGATAGCGATGCGGAAGGATTTTCTTGATCGCATTGATGTCGAAGACCACGCCCTCCTTGCGCTCATGCTGGTACTTACGGATCAACTTTTTCTGCTCGTAGAGCTTCCGGATCATCCGGGCAAATTCTATATTGCTGGCGTGTCCGGGACGGGCGGCGAGGATCTGGGCCTTGAGCGGCACGCCGATCAGCGCCAGGTCGCCCAGCACGTCAAGCAGCTTGTGCCGTGCCGGCTCATTCGGGAAGTGCAACTGCCGGTTGTTCACCACCCCGTTGCTTCCCAGGATGACCGCTTCGGAGATGCCCAGCTTGTCACAGATCCGTTTGATCTCCGATTCGTTCAATTCCCGGTCCACGATCACGACCGCGTTGTCCAGGTTTCCTCCCCGGATCAGTCCCCGGCTGTGGAGCACTTCCACTTCATGCAGGAAGCAGAATGTTCTGCAGGGCGCGAATTCGGAAATAAATTCCTTTTCCAGGCTGAACATTCCGGTATGCTGGCTGCCGAGCGCGGGGTTGTTGTAATCGACCATCACCGTGATGCGGAAATCGTCGGTCGGCAGGGCAACGATATCCACCTTCTTTTCTTCATTGTGGTAGGTTACCGTCTGGTCGATGATCAGGTAGTCTTTGGGAGCGTTCTGGATCTCGAACCCGGCGCTCAGAAGACAATCCACGTAGGGCTTCGCGCTGCCGTCTCCCACCGGAGGCTCGTTCGCGTCCAGCTCGATCAGGACATTGTCGATCTGGAGGCCGGCCAGAGCGGCCATCACGTGCTCGACGGTATGGATCCTCGCCTCACCCAGTTCAATGGTGGTCCCGCGGGAAATATCCACGACATGATCGACGTCCGCAGGCACCTCGGGCGATCCATCAAGATCGATCCGGCGGAACCGGATGCCGTAATTCTCCGGAGCCGGTTTAAAGGTCATCGACGAGATGCTTCCTGTGTGAAGCCCGACCCCGCTCATAGACACAGGCTGCTTGATAGTGCGCTGCTGGACTAACATAGGTATCGTTCCGAGTGATAGATCGCGGAGTTAGGATTCCTTTTTCAGCTGTTCGATTTCTCCTTTGAGTTCCCGGACCGACGCAAGCAGGTCGGGCAGCTGCGGAAGCGTTCCCATCATCCGGAGCGCCTGGCGCTGTGGAATGGCCGGGTAGCCGAAGATCGTGGTGTTTTTTTCCGTCACCGATCGGTGGACTCCGGACTGGGCGCCAATCCTGGTGCCATCGGCGATCTCGATATGCCCCGTGAACCCGACCTGGCCGCCGACCATGCAGTGGCTGCCGATCTTCGTGCTGCCGGAGATGCCGGTCTGGGCGGCAATCACCGTGTGCTCCCCGATGACCACGTTGTGCGCGACCTGGATCAGGTTGTCCAGTTTCGTTCCTTTGCCGATCCGCGTCTCCCCCATCGTGGCCCGGTCAATAGTGCAGTTGGCGCCGATCTCGACGTCGTCCTCAATGACAACGATCCCGAGCTGCGGGATCTTATTGTACGACCCATCGGGCAGGGGGGCGAAGCCGAAGCCGTCGCTCCCGATGATCGCGCCGGGCTGGATGATGACGCGCGCACCGATCCGGCACCCTTCCCTGACGGCAACGCTCGGGTAGAGGAGCGAGCCGGCGCCGATCTCCACATCGCTCCCCAACACCACGTTGTGGGCGATCATGGATCCGTCGCCAACCTTGCAACGAGCCCCCATCACGACATGCGCGCCGACGCGCACATCACGTCCCAGCTGTGCAGATGGGTCAATCACCGCCGTTGGATGAATGCCGGGGGGAAGGGGAGGCTGGGGAGGATTGAACGCCTGGAGAACGAACAGAAACGACGCATACGGATCGGCGACGCGGACCAGGGCGGGCACCGTGGCAGCGTCTGCCGGAGCGACGAGCCCCTTGCCCACGATGACTGCAGATGCGCGCGTCGAGGCCAGAAAACGCGCATACTTGGGATTCGCCACGAAAGTGATGTCGCCCTCTCCCGCCTCTTCGATTTTCGCCACGCGCCGGATTTCCAATCCGTCGTCCCCTACGACCTCGGCGTGAAGCAGACGAGCGATGTCACGGAGCGTCATGGTCTTTCCTCAGCGGAGGGTTATTTGCCGAACGACTGCATGCGAGAGATCACCTTCTGGGTCAGGTCGTTCTTCTCATTCGCATACAGCAACAAGATCTCCCCGCTCTTGTCGAACACATAGTCGTACCCGTCTTCCTTCGAGATCTCTTCCAGCACTTTGAAGATCTTGTTCTGGATCGGCTTCATGACATCGTTCTGTTTCTGGAAGAGCTCGCCGTTCTGGCCGAACTTCTTGTTCCTGTAATCGGCGATGCTCTGATCGAGCTCACGGAGTTCGCGCTCCGCATCCGCCCGCGCCTGGTCTGTCAGGATCAGCTTGCGCTTGTCGTAATCGTCGAACTTTCTCTTCCAGTCCGCCTGCATCTTCTGAAGCTCGCCTTCCCACTGGGTCACCAGCTGATCGAGGGTTTTCTGTGCGTCCACCGCCTCGGGAAGCGTTTGCATGATCGCTTCCGAGTTGATGTGGCCGATCTTCGACTGTGCCGAAGCCAGTGCGGCTGCCGCCAGCAGCATCGCGACCGCGAGATATCTCATCTTCCTTTCTCCTGCTATGCGCGCTTATTTGCCGCGCTTGAGTTTGTCAATCACTTTGAACGTGATGTCCTGGTTCGGATCCCCGTAGAGGAGCACCTGAATCTGCTCCGTCTTGTCGAACACGAAGCTGTACTTCTCCTCCTTGGCGACCGAGGCAATGGCCGATTTGATCTTCTCCCGGATCGGGTTGATGATCTTCTCGGTCTGCCGGGCCAGCTCGCCATCCTGCCCGAACTTTTCGACCCGGTATTCGTTCGCACGCCGCTCCATTTCAACGAGCTTCTGCTGTTCCGTCCGCTTGGAGGCGTCGTTCATCATGGATTCCTTCTTCTGATAGTCCTCGTAACGGGCCTGCAGGTCCTTTTGCATCGCTTCGAGGGAATCCTGGAAGGGACGGCCGATCGCATCGATCTTTTTCTGCGCGTCAAGTGCCGCGGGGTACTCCTGGAAGATCTTAGTGGAATTCACATAGCCGATCTTTTGCGCCTGCGCCTGACCGGCAACGCCGAACAGCGCAAGGATCACAATAGCGGGAATGAATGTTTTCTTCACGATTGCCTCTGTTGAATGATGTGTGGGGGTTAGGTGGAAAAAGAATCGTACCATCGCTGTCAGAATCCTCTGCCGAACACAAAATGGAAGTGCCACCCGTCCGGCCTTCCGTCTCGCGGGAACACATCGTCAAACCCGTAGCCGTAATCGAAGCCGATCAGACCGATCGGGTTGATCTGCAAACGGGCACCCAGGCCGGCGGAACGATTCAAATCAAAGAAATTCGCTCTCGCCATCGACTCGAACACGTTGCCCGCCTCCGCGAATCCCAGCAGGTAAATGGGGATCGGATTGATCGAAACGGCAAAGCGGAACTCCGCCGTCTGCTTCGTCATGGCCTTGCCACCGATAATGCCATAGATCGGGGAACGCGGTCCGATCGATTGATCTTCATAGCCTCGCAGCGGGGTCGTGGAGACGTAGCCGAGCCCGGTTCCCCCCATGAAGTACAGGTCAATGGGGGAAATATTGGTCTCTCCGCCCAGGTCCTGAATGTAGCCGTAATCGGAACTCAGATACAGGGTGAAGCTTCTGCTATTAAAGAGCGGTATATACCAATCCGCGTGGAAATTCCATTTGTGAAAGTTCACATTGCCCGGCAGCAAAGCGCCGCCCGAGAGCTGAATGGACAGCGACACATTCGAACCGTAGGTCGGGAACACGGGATTGTCGATGCTGTTCCGTGAGATCACCTGGGTGAGACTCACCTGGGTGGTCTTCCCTTCCCGGTAGATATTCTGTCCATTGCGGACGTCGTTGCGCTGGGCACTCAGGATCCAGTCTCCCCGGAAGTAATCGTCCGGCCACCGGAAGCGCCGGCCAACCCGCACCGACACTCCCATTTGCTCGTAATCGTACCCCCAGATCTGGCGCGTATCGAAAAGGCTGACGCCCAGCAGGGTCGGCGTATCATAGAGCCAGGGCTCGGTGAAGCCGAGTGTGAACGTCCGGAACCGGGACGCCTCGCCAAACTGCCACTCGAAATTCAGGATCTGCCCTGCACCGCCCGAGAGTGGCTCGGCGATGGAAAAATTGTTGATGGTGAATCCAAGCGCACCGGTCACCCCGAAGGCTCCGCTGTAGCCAACCGAGGCGTTGATGTTGTCGCTCGATTTCTCTTCGACCTCAAAGACAAGATCAACCGTTTTGTCATCCACGAGGCTGACGTCGGGTTTGATCTTTTCCGGGTTGAAATAGTTGAGCACGGAGAGCTGACGCACGCTCCGGATGATCTTGCCACGATTGAAGTAGTCGCCGGGTATGGTCTGCAGCTCGCGCCGGATCACCTTTTCCTGGGTCTTGGTGTTCCCTTTGATGTTCACATGCGCGATCTTGAACTGGTTCATCTCGTAGACGTTGATCAGGATGTCAATGCTGTCCTCCGCCACCCGGGTTTCCACCGGCTCCAGGCTCAGGCGCAGATAGCCATTGTCCTGGTAGAGGTCCGAGACGCTGCTCTGTTGTTCATTGCCGCGTAGGTTCTGTTCGAATTTCTCCGAATTATACACCTCTCCCGGCTGAATGTTCAGCCGTTCGTTGAGCATGACATCGGGATATACCGTGTTTCCTTGCCAGGTAATGTTCCTGACCTTGTATTGGGGGCCTTCACGGACAGAGATCAGGATGTTCATGTTCGTCTTGTTGTCCGTGTACCAGATCGAATCCGAGAGGATCTCGGCGTCCCGGTAGCCATTCTTGCGGTAGAATCCGAGGATGAGCTTCTTGTCTTCCTCGTATTTCTTCCTGTCGAACTTCGCGGAGGACCAGAACTTCCACCAGACCTTCTCGGTCGTCTCGTCCATGACGCCTTCGAGGTCCCCTTCTTCAAAGGCGACGTTTCCCTGGAACATGATGTTTTCCACCCGCACGTCTTCCCCCTCGTCGATCTTGACCCTGACAAGCACGCGGTTCCTGGCGGTGTCCGCAGGTTCGGTCGACACCTGCACGTCCGCGAGGAGATACCCGTCCTCTTCGTACAGCTTCAGGATTTCTTTCTTGATCTTTGTCAGGTCCCGCGGGGCGAGCACCTGCCCGCGCACGAGGTTGAGCTTTTTCATGATATCGTCTTCGTCCAGCTCATCCAGTCCCTCGTAGACGATGCCATCGTAGCGTGGAAGCTCCTTGACGGCGATCACCAGATAGGCGCCATTCCCGATCTTCCGGTCGACGTTGATCTGGACATCCGAAAAGATGTTCAGCAGCCAGAGCTTGCGGATCGCCTGGGCGACCTGGTCTCCCGGGATGGTAATTTCGTCCCCCACCTTCAGACCGGAGTTCGCAATGACCGCTGCCGGGTCTGCCAGGGTATTGCCTTCAATGGATATGCCGAGGATCTTGAGGACTTCTTGAGGCTGCTGACGTTGCGCAAACAGCGAAGGAAAGGCGAACAGGACGATACCTGCCAGCACCAGCAAACGCATTTTCATATTATGGTCCTGTTACACTCCTGATGAGATGTTGCAGGTAGTTCTCCCTTGCCTCATCCTTGTGCACTTGCTCGCTGACCATCCCGAACCGGCGCTCCCGTTGCTGGTAGTTGGCGATGGCCGCATAGAGCTCGTCGCGCCTGAAACCCGGCCAGAATCGTGAAGATATGTAAATTTCCGTATAGGC